>PMKG01000140.1 GCA_003157675.1 Acidobacteriota bacterium | reverse complement strand
CGACCTCGGCGAACAGACTCGACTGACTGAACACCCGAGTATTGATCGACACGCCCACCGCAGGCGCCACACGCCAGTCCTGCGCCAGGCGAATGTCCGCGCCGACCTTGTCGCCGATCACGAAGGCGGAGTGAGGATCGGTCACGCGAACCCGCCGCTCCATGCCCAGGTTGCCTTCGAAGAACAGGTTCACCTTGTCAGCGTTGAGCGCGGCCACGCGCTCGGACTCGAGTTGCGCGTCCTTCTGCGCCTCGGCCGACTTGCGCGCTTCTTCAGCGAGCCTGGCCTCTTCAGCGCGCTTGGCTGCCGCAGCGGCCTCGGCCGCCCGACGGGCTTCCTCGGCCTTTCGAGCTTCCTCGGCTCTCCGAGCCTCCTCCGCCCTCCGGGCCTCCTCCGCGCGCCGGGCTTCCTCAACCTTCTGCGCGTTCTCGGCCGCGATGGCCTTGGGGCTGCGCTCACTCGACACCAGCGAGAGGTTGCCGCAAGGCTTCGGGAAGATGAAGTGGTAGAGCATCTCGCCGTCGTCGACGTCGAACGTCCAGCCCGCGAATGGCTTGAGGCCGTTCCAGCGGACGTTTCGGAGCACGTCGGGCTTGCCGCTGGTCTTCAGGCCCATCCAGACCATCGTGTCGCCGACCGCGAACTGGGCGTCCTTTATCGCGGCGGGATCAGACGCTACGAGCGTGTTCATGATCTCGTCGCGGACAGCCGGCGTGAGACCGGCGGCGTCCACCGCACCCTGGACGGCATTGCGGGTCCGCGGCTGCGCCATCACGCGCTTGAGCATCTTGAGGTCCCGGACGGGACCGACTAGACTGCGGGGTCCGCCCAGCCGGGTGGCATGGTGGAATCCATCGGAGGTCGCCACCTGCTTCTCGACGGCAGGCTTCGCGGCCTTGGGTTTGGCGGCCTGCTTTGCGGTCGGGGTCGTCGGTTTGGAAGCAACAGCCACCCCGACGTTGACCAAGGCCGCGATTGCGACCATCCCCGCCAGCCGCACCACCGTGCGCGTCATCTTGGCGTTCATGGTTACTCCACTCATCATCGATGAGAAGATCACACCTCCGGTGTGGCTCGCCCCGACGAAGGGCTTCCACAAAGCAGCACGACGGTATCATACCTCAGCCTCTGACGGAAGGGGTTTGTATTCTTTAGGATACGCCACCCTACTCATCCGTCAGCGCACGTAGCCCAGGCTCCGAAGACGTTCCAGCATGTCCTGGTCGAGCGGCGTCGATCCTGGCCGGCGCGCCGAGACGACCCGGCGGCCATAAGTTGTGACCACACGGGGCGGAACCCGAGCCGCGAACCATTCGTCCACCAGCTCGACTCGCGGACGTCCGGACAATTCCCGGCTGGCAGGAATTCCAAGCAAGTACAGAATGGTCGGCGCCACGTCGGCGCCTCGACCTTCCATTGTTTTATCAGCACGAATCCCGTCTCCCGTAATGGCCAGCAGCCCGGAGCCCCGGGAGTCGGTCCGGCCCGGATCGGTCAGGAGCGCGACGACATCTCCGTGCCCCGTGTCGCCGACGAGCGACCCGAGCAAGTGGTCGAGAAACACGTAATAGCGCTCGATCGCCTCGACTCGGGCGGCCAGCGCCGATGGAGGCAATCCTGCCGCGCCTGGGCCTCCAGCCAGGTTGTGCTGCGCGATGTCCAGGCCGGGCAGGTAGATCGCCCGAAGGTCGGCGGCCGATGAGAACACGCGCCCGGCCAGGGCCGCCGCCAAGCCGTCCTGCGCGGCCGCTACCCGCAGCGCGGCCGCGTCCGCGTCGCTGGCCCCCTCGAACGCCGAGAGCGCTTGGTGGCGAGCCTCGTCCCGCAGCGATCGCCAGCCCGGCGCGAGCGAAGAGTAGAGCGAGGGCGGGGCGATTTCCCCGTCCAGCTCTCCGCCCCGGTCGAGGCGCAGCGTAGCCCGGTCGCTCAGGACGACGCCTCGACCTTCCGGAGCCGGCCAAGTCGCCCACCAGTTGACGACCGCCGACCGCAGCCCGCAGTCGGAGGCCACTTCCCAGAACGTCTTCGCTCTCCGCTGAAGCCCGGTCGTCAGGGTCGGCCGCGTCAGGCGGACGAGGTCGGTGGCAGCCTCGAAGGCACCGGCGAGGCCGGTACCGGTCGTCGGCAAGGTACCGGCCATGCCGCTGATCGCTCGCCCCTCGATGCCGCTCACGCCGTGCACGTCGGCGGATTGCCCCGTGGCGAGCGAGGTCCAGGTTCGCGCGGGGTCGGGCGCGTCGGATGCCGGCAGGATGAGCCGCGCCCCGCCGAGGATCCGGGCGAAGCGGGGCACCCGGCCCGCTGCCGCCAGGCGTTCGAGAAAGGAGCGATCGACGCCATCGACGGCAATGACGGTGAGATGGACGCCGGTCGGCACGACCCGGATCGGCGCCGCCTTCGCCGCCGGTAGTTCGTCGCCCCGCGTCGTCAGGAACAGCATGGTGGCGGCCGCCAGAAAGCCCGCCGCCGCCGTCCCGGCGGTCATCCGCCACGAACGCGAGGCGAGGGGTAGCGGCCATTCGGCCGACGCGGCAGCCTGCGCCTCGACGGCGAGCGTCGAGACGGTCACCGCGTGTCCGATCAGCATGCTGAGGGCCGTGGAGAAGACGAGCACCGGCCACGTCCACGCCGCACTGCTCCAGACGGTGCCCGCCGGGTTGACCGTCCGCCACCAGAGCACCATGTAAGCGAGACAGGCTGCGGCGACGATGGCGCCCGCCGCACGCGCCAGGAGCGGCCCTCGCCCCGGTCGGGCAACCGATCCGCGGGAACGCCCGGCCAGCCAGACCAGCCCCAGCACGGCGATGAGCGACAGGCCCGTAACACCGACGCCGAACAGGCCGCCCAGGTACACCCCCAGCACGATGACGTCGCGCACGCCGGTCACGAGGCTGGGCAACCGACCGCTGAGGGCGATCGCGGTCGACGGTCCGAACAGCAGGCCGGCCAGCGCGCCGATGCGAAAGCTGGACCGCCAGGCCGAGGCGAGCGGGCTCCGGCCACGGCGCACGGAGCCGAGGACGAACCGGTTCACCCCGGCATCGAGGTAGCCCAGTTCGCGCAGCCGCACCCGAAGGTCGTCGACGTCTGGAGTCTGGTCCGGCATGGCTAATTGGAAGCGGATGTCCTCACATGTGCCGGCTGGCGACGAATCCGGCCAGCGCACGAAGCCCGTCGGCGCGCGGGCCGAACGTGTCGAGGGCGCCGGTCGCCGTCTCGCACAGTTCGCGCGCCAGGGCGCGTGCCCCGGCGACGCCGCTGAACGACACGAAGGTGGTCTTCCGGGCGTCGGCGAGATGCGGCTTTCCCGTCTCGGCCGGATCGCCCTCGACGTCGAGCAGGTCGTCGACGATCTGGAACGCGAGGCCGAGGTTCTTTGCGTAGGCCGACAGCGCCTGCACCCGCTCGGCCCCGGCGCCGGCGGTCAGCGCGCCGGCCGCGGCTGCCGCCACGAACAACGACCCGGTCTTCCACCGGTGGATCAATTCCAGCGCGTCGAACGAGATCGACGACTCAGTGGCCAGCAGGTCCTCCACCTCGCCGCCGACGAGCCCCTGCGAGCCGACGGCCTCGGCCACGAGCGAGGTGAGGCGCCGCGCGAGCGGCGGCTCGTAGCTCGCCGCGATGGTGGCAAACGCCAGGTTGAAGAGGTTGAAGGCGGCCATCAGGGCCATCGACTCGCCGTGTGCCACGTGGTTCGACGGACGCCCGCGGCGCAGCGCCGCGTTGTCGAGGGCGGGAAGGTCGTCGAGGATGAGCGACGAGGCGTGGACCAGCTCGATGGCCGCCGCCGCCGGCAGCGCGCGCTCCGAGGAGCCGCAGACCTCAGCCGAGAGCAGCGTCAGCACCGCTCGCACCCGCTTGGATGGCGCCATCAGCGTATAGCGCATCGCGCGGTGGAGTGCCTCGGGGCGCCGGGTTTCCGGCGGTGTCACCCGATCGAGCTCGCGCTCGATGGCATCGAGGTGGCTGGCGATGAACGACGGCAGTTCCATTCCGGGACATCTTACCCTGCGGCGACCGGCGTGACACGCGCAACGCGGCCGAACGTCGCACATCCGATGGCCGAAGCCGGCCGGACTTCACGCTTGACCGCGCCGGGGGCCGACGTCAGCATATGCGCGGAGGACCCGCCCGATGTCACGTACTCATTCGAAACGCCTGCTCGCAGGCTTCGTCACCGTCTTTGCTCTCGCCCTGCTGCTCGGCTCCGCCGTCGCGGCGAGGCAGCCGGCCCGCCCGGCCCCGAATGCGCCCGTGCACGCCAGGGCCGTCAAGCGGCTGCTCATCCGAAACGCGATGGTGATTTACGGAAACGGGAAGCCGGCGTTCGGCCCGACCGACATCCTCGTCCAGGACGGGCTCATCGCCCGCGTCGGCCCGTCGTCGCCGAAGGACCCGCCCGCCGACGCCGTCATCGACGCGACCGGGAAGTACGTGATGCCTGGCATCGTCAACACGCACATGCACCTGCAGGACGAGCGAGGCGGCGTGCCGCAGCCGTTCCAGTACGAGATGAACCTGTACCTCGCGAGCGGCGCCACGACGATTCGCGACGTCGGTTCCGAGTTCGAGAAGGCGAAGGCGTGGCGCGCGGCGAGCGCCGCGCACACGCTGGTGGCCCCGCGCATCCTGATCTACACCCCCAACTGGCGCGGCCGCACCGGCGGCGCGCCCGAGACCCCGCAGACGGCCCGCGCCGGGGTCCGGTGGGCCAAGGAAAGCGGCGCCGACGGCCTCAAGTTCTTCGGCACCGATCGCGACCTGCTCGAAGCCGCGCTCGACGAGGCGCACAAGCTCGGGCTCCGCAGCGCCGCGCACATCGCCGTCGAGGAGACCAACGCCCGCGACTACGCCGAGCTGGGCATCACCTCGATCGAACACTTCTACGGCATCGCGGATGCCGCGCTCGACGGCATCCAGGAATTCCCGGCCAACCACAACGCGAACAACGAAATCCACCGTTTCGGCCGCGCCGGCGAGCTCTACCTGCAGCACAACCTCGATCGGCACAAGCTCTCCGACGTGCTCGACCTGATGGTGCGCAAGCAGGTGTTCTGGTGCCCGACGATGACCGCCTACGTCGCGAGCCGCGACCTCATCCGCGCGGAGAACGTCCCCTGGTTCCGCGACTATCTCCACCCGACGATGGCGGAGTACTGGGCGCCGGACCTGCTCCACCACGGCTCGTACTTCTTCGGATGGACCCACACGCAGGAGGTCCGCTGGACGAAGGACTTCGAGGTGTGGATGGGCGCGCTGCGCGAGTTCGCGAACAAGGGCGGTGTGATCACGACCGGCGATGACGCCGGGTTCATCTACAACCTGTACGGCTTCGGCCTCGTCCGCGAGCTCGAACTGATGGAGGAGGCGGGCTTCCAGCCGCTCGAGGTGCTCAAGAACGCGACCGTAAACGGCGCGAAGCTCATCGGGATGGACGACCGGCTCGGCCGCGTCCGCGAGGGCTACATCGCCGACCTGCTCGTCGTGAACGGCAACCCGCTCGAGGACCTCCGCGTCCTCAATCCCTACGGCGCCGACATCGTGACGCTCGGCGGCGAGCCGGTGTCCAACTACTCGTCGCTCGTGCCCGGCGACAAGCGGATCAAGGCGGA
>PMKG01000390.1 GCA_003157675.1 Acidobacteriota bacterium | reverse complement strand
CCCCGGGTACGACACGTCGACGGCGCCTGCGCCGAGGATCGTGCTCGGGGCGACCGCGCCCAGCGCCGCGACCGCAAACGCCATGGCCAGTCGGTGGTCGCCCGCGGCGTCGGCCACGCCGCCAGTCAACCTGCGGCCGCCGGAGACCTCGAACCCGTCGGGGAACTCCTCGACCTCGGCGCCGAGCGAACGGAGGCCCGCGGCGAGGGCCGAGATCCGATCGCTCTCCTTGACGCGCAGCNNCGGTCGCTTTCCTTGACGCGCAGCTCGCCGGCCCCGGTCACCTTCATCGCGCCGCCGAATGTGGCGAGCGCGGCCAGCGCGGGTAGCTCGTCGATCAGCCCGGGGACCTCGTCGGGCTCGACGACAAAGGGCCTGGGGTCTCCATGGCAGATGCGGATGGCACCCGACGGTTCGTTGGAGAGGTCCTGGGGCGTCGCGTCGACCACGGCCCCGGCTCGCCGGAGGACGTCGAGCATTCGAGTGCGCGTCGGGTTCAGGCCGACGCCCTCGATCACCAGGTCGGACCCTGGAAGCCCGGCGGCCGCCACACACCAGAAAGCCGCCGACGAGAAATCGCCGGGGACGGTGGCGGCGATCGGCGTGAGCGCCTGTCCGCCCAAGAGCGAGACGGTGGCGCCCTCGACGTGGACCGCCACGCCGAAGCGGCGGAGGGCGAGCTCGGTGTGGTTGCGCGTCTGGTGCGCCTCGGTGACGCGAGTGACGCCTCGAGCGCCGAAACCGGCCAGCAGCACGGCGCTCTTCACCTGCGCGCTCGGCACCGACGTCTGGTGGTCGATGGCCCGAAGGTCGGCGCCGCGGATCGTCATCGGCAGCCGCCCATCGTCCGACTCGATCCGCGCGCCCATCCTCTCGAGCGGATCGATGACGCGGCGCATGGGGCGACGTGAAAGCGACGCGTCGCCGGTCAGCGTGACCGAGAGGGGCTGGAACGCCAGCAGGCCGGCCAGCAGCCGCGTCGTCGTGCCGGAATTGCCGGCGTCGAGGGCGCCGGCCGGGGAACCAAACGGATGCAAACCACGTCCGATGATGGTGACTGAGTCGCCCGCGCGCTCGACCGGAACGCCCAGCGCGGCGAGGCATCCGAGCGTCGATCGGCAGTCGGCGCCGGGCGCGAAACCGCGGAGGAACGAGGTCCCGGGCGCAAGCGCAGCGAGCAGCCCGTAGCGGTGCGCGATGGATTTGTCGCCCGGCACGCGCAGGCGGCCCCTGACCCGGCGGGCCGGCCTCACGACAACTGACCCGGGTGGCGCCATGCGGGCACTATAGCATCAGTCGGCGGACCGATCGCGCGACGCGCGCCGGCGGCAGCGAGGCCGCCCGGCAACCTGGGCTGGACCGTTTTCGTCGGGCGTGTTACTTTGAGCCAACAGTTGGCCCGTCGTCGTCTGACCATTTGCCGAATGTCCGACACCGGTCACAACGTTCGCATCGAGTTCCCGAGCCTGGTCGAAATGCTCGATCTCGTCCAGGCGATCGTGGAACAACTTGGTCGGATGCTCCGGGTCGACGAGGACTCGCAGCACTGGGTGGAGGTGGCGGTCCGCGAATCGGTCATCAACGCCATCAAGCACGGCAACCACCACGATCCCGCGAAGACGGTGGAAATCGACTTCACCATGGTCCCGGCGTCCGAACCCACCGAATTGCGCGTGCGCGTCAGGGACCACGGGCACGGCTTCGACCCCGCCGGCCTGCCCGACCCGCTCGCTCCCGAGAACATGCTCAAAGCCAGCGGTCGGGGCATCTTCTTCATGCGCAGCTTCATGGACGAGGTGCGGATCGAGGCGGCCCAGGGCGGCGGCATGATCGTCTTCATGCGCAAACGGTTCACACGATCGTGATCGATCCCCTGTTCCTCGCGACGGCGGTCCAGGCCGTCCTCGCGGCCGGCGACCTGCAGATGGCGCGCTTCGGCACCGACCTCCGCGTCGCGAAGAAGGGGGCGATCGACCTGGTCACCGAGGTCGACGTGGCCGTCGAGCGCACGTTCCGCGCGATGGTCGCGGAGCGGTTCCCCGACCACGTCGTGCTGGCCGAGGAGCTCGGCGCGTCGGGGCCGACCGCGGGGAAGTACTGCTGGATCTTCGACCCGCTCGACGGCACCACCANNCGCCTGTCGTCACGCTGGTCGACGCGATGCTCGTGACCGGCTTTCCTTACACGATTCACCAGGCGCACGAGCAGTTGGTCAGCCTGTTCTCGGCCTTCCTCTCGAAGGCGCAGGCCGTCCGCCGCCTGGGTTCGGCCGCGCTCGATTTGTGCTACGTTGCCGCGGGACGGATGGACGGGTTCTGGGAGCAGCACCTCAAGCCGTGGGACGTGGCCGCCGGCGCGCTGATGCTGACCGAGGCCGGCGGATCGATCACCGGGCTCGATGGTTCGCCATTCGACGTGCGCCTGGGCCAATTGGTGGCGTCCAACGGCCTGCTCCATCCCGCGCTGCTCGACGTGGTCAGGAACTGGCGTGCGAAACGACCGGCAACCGCAGTAGACTGACCTCCATGGAGGTCAGTTTAATCAGCCTCCGCGAAATTCAGGCGTTTTCCGACGCGCCAGTCTGGCATCGATCCTGCTCTGGATGACGCCGTGGCCGGCGCAGGCGCGGGAGGGGCCTCCCGTGGTCCGCCGACCGGCCAAAGGAGACTGCATCATGTTCCGGACCAAAGTCCTGGCCGCTACGTTGCTCGTGATCGGAATCGGCGCGTCGCCCGCGGCGGCGCAGCAGCAGACGCTGTCGCTGAACGTCGGATGGTTCACCCTGCGGGGAGTGGGGGACCGCGTCCTTGGCGACACGGTCGTGGAGAACCTGGTCCACACCTCACCAATCGACTACGCGCTGGGCTATCGCGTCTCCGATTTCGACAACACCACGTTCGGCGGGGACTGGCTGTTTCCGCTCGGCGAGTTCTTCGAGGGCGGAGTCGGCGTCAGTTATTACGCGAAGACCGTGCCCAGTTTCTACGCTTCGCTGACCGACGAGAGCGGGAACGACATCAGGCAGAATCTCAGCCTGCGCGAGGTTCCGATCACCGCGTCCATCCGGTTCATTCCGACCGGCCGCCATTTCCCCGTTCAGCCCTACGTCGGATTCGGTATAAGCGTGATTCCCTGGCGTTACTCCGAAGTCGGGGATTTCGTCGACACCACCCAGGCCATCTACACGGCGAACTATCGCGACTCGGGGGTGGCTGTCGGCTGGACGGCGATGGCCGGGATCGGCGTCCCGGTCACCCGCGCATTCTTCC
>PMKG01000412.1 GCA_003157675.1 Acidobacteriota bacterium | reverse complement strand
GTAGCCTTTGACGTCTTGAAGGGCAAGAGTCGTTGCGGATGAGTCACGTTCTATCGAGGTCGCTCGTGCCCTTCAAGACGTCTAGAGCCCCGCGCACGAGCGGGGCCAGCCAACAGCGTTCCTGGGGCTAGCAAGGGCCGCCATGGAACCCCGCCGCTCCACGCTCGGCGGTCTGAGGCGCGCCTCGCTAGGCCCTGCCGCCCGCGCTTATCGCATGCGGGCCGTCATCTGGTATCCGTGCCCTATTGTCTCTCGAGCACGCCGCGGTAGGGAACGACCTGTCCGGCGTCGACTGTCACGTCCCACTCCATCGGGCGGAATCCGTCCTTCTGGACCGCGATCCGGTGCTGACCCGGCTCCAGCGTCAGCGGCTCGCTCGACGGCCCGAAGCTGCCCACGACGCCGACGTATTGCCCATCCACGAACAGGTTGGCGTCCGCCGGCTGGATGTCGAAGCTCGCGCCACCGTAGTTGTTCGCACCACCGCTGGCGTTCGCGCCAGCGTTGACGTTCACGCCGCCGTTGACGTTCACGCCGCCGTTGGTGTTCGCGCCGGCGTAGTTGCTCGCGCCGTCGTAGTTGTTCGCGCCGACGTAAGTCGACGAACCGGGCAACGGCTGGTAGCCGTCGTCCGCGTAAGCCCCGAACACGGTCGGCTGGTAGCTACCCAGAGAGACCCAGGGATACGGCACCGGATAGCCGGCCCAGACACCGAACCCGAGGCTCAGCCACGGCGAGAACGCGTAGTAGGGTCGGCCGAAACGGAACGGGCTGTACGGCGCCCACCCGTAGGGGCGAACGTATGCGCGTGAAAAGTACGGGCGGATCATGCCCGGGCGGCCGCCGAAACTACGGGCGCCGGGGGACGCGTAGCCGTATCCGCGCCCGCCACTATACGACGGCGAGTTGAAACGGGGCACCGCTGTTCGGGCCCCGTAGGCGTTGTTTCCATACATGCGGTTTCCAGACGACCGGGGCAGCGCCTGCATGCTGGAGTACGCACGATTCCCAGACGACCGGGGCAGCGCCTGCGTGCCGGAGTACGCACGATTCCCGGACGACCGGGGCAGCACCTGCGTGCCGGAGTACGCACGATTCCCAGACGATCTGGACATCGTTCGCGGTGCCGCGTTCGAGCCCTGAGGCGCGCTCTGCCGGGTCTGGGCTGACGACCCGTGCGACGACTGGCGCGGGGCCGACTGCCTGGCTGAGGGGTGCCCGCTGCCACCCTGGTGCCTGCTTTGCTGACGATCCTGGGCGCCGGCCGGCAAGGCCGCGACGCTCAAGGCAGCCACGATGACGGATGACGTGAACAATAGTGTATGTCTCATTTGCTTCTCTTGGTGTCGGCCCCGATCTGTGGTCTGGTGCCCGATGTCAGACTGCATCGCAACCGCGGTGCCAACCCGGATCGTTGAATCTGCCGGACATCTCGAACTCGTGGCCCAGAACGACTGCCCAAACGTCCCCAATCGGGGACATCAATCGAGTCCATCAGACGCGTCCGGCTCATCCCGCGCGGCACCAGACACGAGGTTGCGCAGCGATAACAGAATGTCGTTTCGGAACCTCGGCCCCCGACCCGGGACCATCGCCGACCCGACCGGAGCGATCGCACGAGAAGAGCGTGCGCTGAAGCGGCCGCTCGGGACGGTCGATAAGAGGCGTGGCCGAGAGCGCCGACACGCACTTCGACGCCCGCATCTATATCGTCGGCACGACGCTCTACCAGGAGGTGGTCGTTTCTGCGATCGGCTCTCCGCATGCCGATGCGGGACGCTTCCTCGACTCGTTCCAGTTGATCCCGCGCAAACGCGACTGAGGCGCCGTCGTCAGAGCCCCCACTTTTGCTTCCGATCCGACCCGCTTGCTGGTATCTTCAACCATCGATTCCTACTCCTCTGTCCGCCGCCGGGCGGGAACACTGTCCTGAACAGGGCGCCGGGCGGGGTCCCTCGGGGATCTTCGAGTTCGACCAGGCCGGCAAGTAGACAAAGGAGGCCGCATGCGCGGATTCGTCGTCGGCGTGGTCGTCACCCTGCTGCTGCTCGCGTGCGGCGGGTTCCTCGTCGCAAACCGCGGCTGGTTCCCAATCGGCGCCGACAACGCCCCGGGCGCGATCGAGAAGCGGGTCGCCAACATGGCGATGGACGCCTACGTGGACGGCCACGCCCCCAGGCAGGACAACCCGGTCCAGCCCACGCCGTCGGCCCTGTCCGACGGGGCGCGCAACTACGAGATGCACTGCTCGCTCTGCCACGGCGGCGAGGCGCAGCGCATCAGTTCGATGCGGGCGAAGTTCAGCCCGCCGGTCCCGCAGATCATCGACCGCATCCCAGGGGATCCGGACGCGAACCTCTGGTGGGTCGTCAAGCACGGCATCCGCATGACCGCCATGCCGAGCTGGGACGGGATCCTCAGCGACCAGGAGATCTGGCAGGTCGTCGCTTTCGTCAAGCACTCGGACAAGCTGCCGCCCGAGGCGATGAAGGCCTGGAAGGAAGCGGCCGGGGTCCAGTAAGTCCGGCGACCGCCAGGACCGGGGCAGGCCCCGGCAGGCGCGGGGCGGGCGGGTCATCGTGTCGTGCCGTCGCCTGGCGTCACCGACACCCGTTTCGACAGGAGGAATTCGATGAAGAACGTATGCTGGGCGCTGATCGGTCTCGCCGGGCTGGCCTTCATCGTCGGGGCCTGCCTCGCCTTCATGAACACGCAGTACCTGCTGGCGCCCGTTGGCTACTGGCGCGGCGCCGTCGGGTTCCTGATGTTTGCCATCGCGATCCGGGCGATGGACCTGAAGGCCTAGCCGGAGTCGGCGTCAGGCCGCTTGACTTTGGGCGGGCCCGAAGCCGAGGGTTCTCGCGCACCGGACGAAAGGAGCCCGCCGATGGTCGGACCAATCCTGCTGCTCATCGCGATCGTGCTGGCGGTCCTCATCCTGATGTCGGTCTACTCGATCGGCCCGACCGAGATCGGGCTGGTCCGGAAGCGGTTCGGCCGGAAGCTGCCGGGCGACAACCCGATCGCCCTCGAGGGCGAGGCCGGCTACCAGGCCGACCTGCTGATGCCGGGTCTGCGGATCAAGTTCATCCTGGTCTTCGCCGTGTCGAAGCACCCGTGGGTCCAGGTGCCAGCCGGCCAGATTGGCGTGGTGATCGCGCAGGTCGGAAAGCCCTTGCCGATCGGCGCCAAGTCGGCGGTCTACCAGACGGCCTTCGCCAGCTTCAGCGACCTTCGGGCGTTCGTGAAGGCGGGCGGACAGAAGGGCGTCCAGCGGCCGGTGCTCTCGCCGGGAACGCTCGCGCCGATTCATCCGGTCGGCTTCATCGTCATCACCAAGCCGCGCGTCTACGGCGTGCCGGTGGCGGAGGAGCTCCGGGACAAGAGGAGCAACCTGAGCTTCTCGACCTTCGGCCTGACGCCCGAGCAGCTCGACGTGACGCGCATCGAGCCGAAGGCCACCGAGAGCGGCAAGGTGCTCGACATGATCGGCCTCATCACCACGCTCGAGGGCGACTCGCTGCCGGCCGGCGACATCGCGAGCCGGCTGGGCGGATTCGACGACATCAGGCGGCTCGAGGACGCGGCCGACGCCAAGGGCGAAGTCGTCGCCAACGAGACGATGATCGAGACGATTCTCGGGTCGAAGAACGGCGAGCACAGCGCCTACCAGGACTTCCAGACGTTCCTCGAGCGCGGCGGGCGGATCGGCCTGCAGCACGACCCGCTCCTCTACGGCGCCTACAACCTCAATCCGTTCCTGGTGCGCGTCGAGAAGGCCCCGATGCTCGTCGTCGAGCAGGGGCAGGTGGCGGTCATCAAGTCGTACGTCGGCCTGCCGACCGAGGACACCTCGGGGAAGGACTTCAAGTTCGGCAGCCTCGTGCGCCCCGGCCATCGCGGCATCTGGGAGGAGCCGCTGCGCACGGGCAAGTATCCGATCAACCCGCGCGTCTACCAGGCCGAGATCGTGCCGACCGCCATCCTCAACTTGAACTGGTCCACGGCCAGCTCGCAGGCGCACAACCTCGACAAGGGGCTCGAGACCATCACGGCGAAGAGCCGCGAGGGGTTCGTCTTCAACATCGATTTGCAGGTGCTCATCCACGTGCCCGACACCAAGGCGCCGCGCGTCATCTCGATGGTCGGCTCGATGCTGAACTTGGTCAACGAGGTGCTGCAGGCGGCCGTGGGCAACCTGTTCCGCGACAAGCTCGGCGGGATGAAGGCGACGGCGTTCATCGAGACCAGACAGCTCGTGCAGACCGAGGCGTTCGAGCACATCTCGCAGCAGCTCGATGCCTACGAGGTCGAAACCCGCGGCGTCTACATCCAGGACGTCATCTACCCGCCGGAACTGGTGAAGGTGCTGACCGAGCGCGAGATCGCCAACCAGGAGATCGAGACGTTCAAGAAGCAGAAGGACGCGCAGGACCAGCGCGTGGCGACCGAGGCGGCCACGGGCAAGGCCGACATGCAGAAGGACCTCGCGCGCTCGGAAGTCGGCATCACGATCGCCGACAACAACGCGAACGCGAAGTCGGCCGAGGGGCGCGGCCTTGCGTCCTACACCAAGCAGACCGGCGTGGCGCAGGCCGACGTCATCGAGGCGCAGGGGCTCGCCAAGGCCGCGGGCTTCCGCGCGCAGACGGCAGCGATCGGCGCGGCGGAGACGATGGCCGTCAACGTGGCGACGGTGCTCTCGGACAAGAAGATGCAGATCGTGCCGCAGATCCTGGTGGTCGGCGGCCAGGGCGGCGGCTCGCTCGAGGCGCTGGCCGCGACGCTCACGAAATACGTCGCGGGACAGCCGCAGACCGGGCTGGCCGCGCAGCCGGAAACTGAGGACCCGGCGCACTGAAGAGCTGCGCGGACCTCGCGTCGTGTAGGATGCTGACAGGACACGGGGGAGGGAACGATGATCGTTGAAGACCTGCATCGTGTGTTCGCGAGAGACGCCACGACTCTGCGCGATGAACTCCTGGCCTACCCGGAAGAGCAGCAGATCTGGGCCATGCCGCCCGGCACGAAGAACTCGGCTGGGACGCTGGCCCTTCACCTCTGCGGCAACCTGCAGCACTACATCGGCGCCCTGTTCGGACGAACCGGGTATGTCAGGGACCGCCCGGCGGAGTTCAGCCGCCGGAACGTGTCGCGCGCGGATCTGCTGGCCGAGTGCGACGCGGCACTCGACGCGATCGCCCGCGGCTTTGCCGCGCTCGCCGACGACGACCTGGCGAAACCGTTCCCCGACCAACTTGGGGGCGCCACGCTTCCGACCGGCCTCGCCCTGATCCACATGGCCACGCACCTCGCGTACCATCTCGGCCAGATCGACTACCACCGTCGTCTCGTGACGGGCCAGTACGGTGAGATCAAAGGCCTATCGGTCCCGAAGTAGCGCCTGCCCTCCACGGAACCCGCGGCGGACGATCGACGTATCCACCGACAGAAGCCGACCGCTGTCGCCCCCATCTCAAGAAGCGTGCCCCCCCGCACGCACCCGAGGGTTCCAATGACAGACCGTTCCATCGCGCCAGCACCTGAGCCCGACGGCGGACCGGCGTCCGGCTGGTTCTCGCTCCTGGCCGGCGACGTCAGGTTCGGACTCCGGATCCTGCGCGGCAGCCCCTGGTTCACGGCCGTCGCCGTCCTCACACTTGGCCTGGGCATCGCGGTGAACGCCACGGTGTTCAGCTGGATCGACGGCGTCCTGCTGCACCCCTTCCCCGGCGTCGGCGATCCCCAGCGACTCGCCCTCATCGAGACGGTCACACCGACCGGCGAGTTTCTCGTCAACACGTCGTATCTCGACTACCGGGATTACCGCGACGACCTGACGCTGGTCTCGGGCGTTGCCCTCGGCCGCTTCACGCCACTGAGCCTCGGAGCGGACGGGAAGACCTCGCGAGCCTGGGCCGAGCTCGTGTCGGCGAACTACTTCGATCTCCTGAAGGTCAAGCCGGTGCTGGGACGAGCGTTCCTGCCCGAGGAAGGGCGCGCCGATGATGGCGGCGCCCCGGTCGCCGTCCTGAGCTATCGCATGTGGCAGACCCAGTTCGGCAGCGACAGCAGCGTGCTGGGCAAGACCATCCGGGTGAACCGCCACCCGCTGACGGTCGTCGGCGTGGCGCCCCGGGACTTCCACGGCACGACGGCCGGCGTGGTCTACGACGTCTGGATCCCGGTCGTCATGGCCACCGCCATGGGTACCGGTGATGGCACGCTGCACTACCGGGGGACACGCGATGAGACGTCCACGATCGTGCGACTGAAGCCCGGGGTGACGATCGAGCAGGCGCGTGCGGAGGTCGCTGCGCTGGGCAGGCGCCTGGCGGCGCTCTACCCTGCCACCAACCACGGCGTCGATCTGACGGTGACACCGGTCTGGAAGGGACATCTCGGTGCCCAGGGGCTGCTGCTCCAGCCGCTGCGGATCCTGATGGCGCTCTCGCTGGTCCTCCTGCTCATCGTCTGCGCCAACGTGGCGAACCTGCTGCTGGCCCGCGGCGTGTCGCGCCGGCGGGAGTTCGGGATCCGGCTGGCCATGGGGGCTTCGCGCTCGCGGCTCGCCGCGCAACTGCTCGTCGAAACCTCGCTGCTCGCGGCGCTCGGCGCGGTCGTCGGGGTGGCGCTGGCGATGTGGATGGGCCAGTCGCTCCTCCTGTTCCTCCTGCCCGTCGTCGACGTCCCCCTGCAGTTCGGCGCCGGATTGAATGCCGAGACGCTCGGGTTCGTCGCGCTGACGGCGGTCCTGGTCACGCTGCTCTCCGGCACGGCGCCGGCGCTGCTCACCGCCCGATCCGGCCCGAATGAAGCTCTCAAGGAGGGCGGCCGGAGCGGAGCCGCCGGGGCCGGTTCGCACCGCCTGCAGGGGCTGCTCGTGATCTCGGAAGTGGCCCTGGCGATGGTGGCGCTCGTCGGCGCCGGGCTCTTCGCCCGCAGCTTCAGAAGCGCCAGCAGCATCGAGCCGGGGTTCGACCGGACCAACGTCTCGGTGTCGCAGTTCTACCTCTCGAACGCGGGCTACTCGGCCGAGGAGCAGTGGGAGTTCTGCCGGGTCCTTCGCGAGCGGCTGGAGTCGAAGCCGGGCGTCGTCGGCGTGACCTACTCCGACGTGGTCCCGATGGCGACGGCCTCCGGGGCCGGCTCCACGCCCTGGCACCAGCTCGACATCGAGGGATACGCCCCGGCGCCGAACGAGCAGATGATGATCCACCGCGCCACCATCCCGCCGGGCTACTTTCGCCTGCTCGGCCTCCGGCTGCTCGAAGGCCGTGACTTCACCGAGCGCGACACGGCTGACGCTCCGATGGTCATCGTCGTAAACGAGACGTTCGCCAGCCGGTTCTTCGGCGCGAGAAGCCCCCTCGGCCGCAGGCTCCGGGTCGGCACGCGCCCGGCCACGGTGGTGGGCATGGTGAAGGACAGCAAGTACCACACGCCCGTCGAGGGGCCGATGCCGTTCTTCTACGTGCCGTTCCGCCAGATGTTCGCGCCAGGTCTGAACTTCTCGGTGTTCCTCAAGACCAGCGGCGACCCGCTGCAGATGACCGCCGATCTTCGCCGCGAGGCGCTGGCGCTCAACCAGGACGCCGTGTTCAGCACGAGGCGGCTCTCCGACGCGACCGCCGGCTCGCTCTACGCGCAGCGTATCGCCGCGAGCCTGTTGAGCGTGGTCGGCGGGATCTCGCTTCTGCTCGCGGCCATCGGACTCTATAGCGTCATGAGCTTTGCCGTGAGCCAGCGCACGCACGAGATGGGGATCCGGATGGCGCTCGGCGCACGGCCGCGCGCCGTCCTCGGGCTGGTGGTGAGGCAGGGACTGCGATTGACGATACCGGGGCTGCTCATCGGCGGCGTCATCGCGCTCGCAGCCGCGCGCATGGCGGGCGGGATGCTGATCGGCGTCAACGGCTCCGACCCCCTCACCTTCGGCGTCGCGGTGGCGTTCCTCGGCCTGGTCGCCGGTGTCGCGAGCTACCTGCCGGCCCGACGCGCCACGCGCGTGGATCCGGTCGTCGCGCTGCGGAACGAGTAGCGTCGCTCGTTCGGGCGGCCATCTTCAACCGGGCGAACTACTGGCATCCCGCTTTGACCAGTGCTTCGGCGGCCGGCAGTTTCAGCTGCCAGGCTTTCCGGAAGTCGTCGCAGCTGCCCGTCAGGTCGACGTGCCGCCGCTTCAGCATGCCGCGATAGAGATACGCGGTCGCCAGTGAGGGGTTCAGCGCGATCGCCCTGTCGTAGTCCGCGAGCGCGCTCTTGTCATCGCCCGCCAGGACGCGCGCATTCGCGCGGTTCTGGTACCCCGCGGGAATCTCGGGCCTCAGCTCGATGGCTTTGCTGAAATCGGCGATGGCGCCGGCCGTGTCGCCGAGCCGGACCCGGGCGATACCGCGGCACTGGTAGGAGAGGTTGGCCTCGGGCCCGTTCGGATCGAGGGCCATCGCCTTCTCCGAGTCCGCGATGGCATCCGCGAAGTCGCGCATGGCCAGGCGCGCTTCGGCACGCGACCTGAGATACTCCGCGCGCTTCGGGTTCAGGCCGAGAGCGCGAGTCGCGTCGGCGGAGGCCTCGGGGAACCGCCCGAGCATCAGCTCTGCCGTCGCCCGGTTGAAGTAGGCGTCGGCGTACCCGGGGTCGAGCCGGAGCGCCGTGTCGCAATCCGACACCGCCCCCTCGGCGTCGTGCGTCTCCCTGACGCGCGCCGCCGCGCGGTTTGAATACGCGAGAGCCGCATTCGGGTAGTTCGCGATGATGCCGTTGTAGAAGGCCATGTCGTCCTTCCACGCGGCGCTTCTTGCGTACGAGGCGGCGGCGCACCCGGCCACCAGCACAACGGTCACCAGGACAATCGGCGCGCGCCTGGCCGGGGCCAACAGACGGAATGTCTCCGCGACCGCGAAGAAGACACCGATGGACGCCAGGTAGACGTATCGGTCGGCCATCCACTCGGCGCCCAGCGGGATGACCTTCACCACCAGGAGGATATTGATCAGGAAGAACAGGGCCCCGAAGACGATCGGGCGCCGGAACTTCTTCAGCGTCCAGGCCAGCCACGCCACCGCCGCCAGCAGGAGCGGCGCCGCGTAGACCATAAGCGGCAGGTGCCCGCCCGCCGCGTCCGGGTACGGATAGAACGCGGACAGCCTCACCGGGACGACGAGCCGGAGGAGATAGGACCCCGCCGAGTAGCACGCGAGCAGCGCCCGCTGCCATACCGGCGACGCCGTGTCGGCGACCATGGCGGCCGTGTCCTCGCGGAAGACGAACGTGACGATCCCGAAGACCAGAGACACGAGGAAGAACGGCCACTTGTCGAGGAGCGATCTCCGGGTGATCGGTTTCCGGCAGTAGTAGTCCGTGGCGACGAGCAGCACCGTGAAGACGACGGCCGCGGACTTCGCGAGGGCCGACAGCACGAAGAGGGCGAGCGACAGCCACAGCCACCGCTTCGCGTCCCCGGCAAGATGGCGGAGATAGGAGAGATAGGCGGCAAGGTAGAGGCACGAGAACAGCAGGCTGCTTCTCACCGACACCGGCGTCACCGCCGCGACGTTCATGGGGTGGACGGAGAACAACGCGGCGACGACCCCCGCCGTCAGCGTGCTGCCGGAGAGACGGATCACGATCAGGAACACCAGGCAGACGTTCACCAGGTGAATCAGCAGGTTGGTCGCGTGGTACACGGTCGGGTTCAGGAAGCCGACCTGGTAGTCGATCGCGTAGGAGAGGTAGACGAGCGGACTGTACATGCCCAGGAGCGGCGTGGTGACGAAGACCTTGAGGTTGTCCCAGCCGAGCGCCCGGATGGCCGTGTTCTGGGTGACGTTGCCCGGGTCGTCCCAGTTCAGGAAGCCGTTGGCGAAGGAGGAGGAGAACGCCACGACGGTCACGACGAGGATCGCCGCGAGTACGAGCGCCTTGCTGGTTCGAGGATTCATGGAGCGACCCGGAACGCCTGGGAATCCGGGATTATACACCTCGCCTTTCGGCACCGCCGAGCACGTCCGCGAGCGCCGCGTCGAGCGCCGGGAAGGCGAACGGAAAGGCCAGGCGCTCGAGCGCGGCCGGCACGACCCGCTGACTGGCCAGCAGCACCGCTGCTGCCTGGCCGAAGAGCACGCGCAGCGCCAGCGCGGGCGTCGGCAGGATGGCCGGCCGCCGGAGCGCGCGGCCAAGCGCCCTGGCAAAGTCGCGGCTGGTGACTGGCTTGGGGCTGACGCCATTGACCGGTCCACGCCACCGGTCGTCGTCCAGCGCGACAACGACGAGGGCGACCAGATCGTGCAAGTGGATCCACGGAAGGTACTGCCGGCCGGACCCGATCGGTCCCCCGGCGCCGAGCCGGAATGCCGGGAGCATCTGCGCGAGCGCCCCGCCGTCGCGCCCAACGACGACGCCCGTCCGCACCAGGACGACGCGCAGGCCGAGCGCCTCGGCCTTGCCGGCCTCGGCTTCCCAGTCCCGGCAGAGATCGGCGAGGAACCCGCTGCCTGGCGCCGAGTCCTCTGTCAGGATTTCATCCGCCCGATCTCCGTAGTAGCCGACGGCGCTGCCCGAGACGAGCACACCGGGCCGGTGGCGCGCCGTCGCGATGGCGCTCACGAGGTCGGCCGTGACGCCCGCGCGGCTCTGGTGCAGACTGGCGCGCCGCGCCGGCGTCCAGCGGCCACCGAGCAGCGGTTCCCCTGCCAGGTTGACGACCGCGTCGCACCGCTCGAGCCCGGCGGTCAGCCCGCCTCGCCCGGAGGCGGCATCCACGGTCTCGATCCCGGCGCCGAGCCGATCCCGCGCGCGCGCTACGGACCGGACCCACGCGACCACCGTGTGCCCCTCGCGCGCGAGGGCCGGGACGAGCGCCCGCCCGATGAAGCCGGTGGCGCCCGTAACCAGGACTCGCATCACTCCATCCTACGCCTTACGCCTTTCCGCCTGCCGTGCCGGGCGGGTATGATGCTCTGTGGCCCCGTCGCCCGTGCGCGACGCGGTTTCAGAGAGGATGCCATTCATGTCCCGCCATCTTTCGATCGTGCTCGCCGGTGCCCTGGTCATCGGCGCCGTCTCCGTCTCAACCTGGTCGGCAGGTCCCATGACGACGACTCAGACTCCATCACCCGCGGCGCGTCCCAACCCGCTGCTCTCGCCGAGCCCGCTGCCGTTCGGCGCGCCGCCGTTCGACAAGATCACCAACGGCGACTTCAAGCCCGCGTTCGAGGCGGGGATGAAGGCCCAGATTGCCGAAGTCGCGGCCATCGCCGACAACCCGGCCCCGCCGACGTTCGACAACACGCTGGTGGCGCTCGAAAAGAGCGGCCAGACGCTGACCCGCGTGGGGATGGTCTTCAACGGCCTCTCGTCGGCGAACACCAATCCGACGCTGCAGGCCCTGCAGGAGGAGGTGGCGCCGAAGCTGGCCGCGCACGAGGACGCGATCTTCCTCAACGGGAAGCTGTTCAAGCGGGTCGAGGCCGTTTACGGCCGGCGCGCCGCGCTGAAGCTCGATCCCCAGTCGGACCGGCTGCTCGAGTACTACTACAAGCGGTTCGTGCATTCGGGCGCCAAGCTCGCCGACGCCGACAAGACCACGCTCAAGGCGCTCAATGAGCAGGAAGCGTCGCTGATGGCGAAGTTCATCAACCAGCTGCTCGCGGCGACCAAGGCCGGCGCGCTCGTGACCTCGAACGCGGCGGACCTCGCGGGGCTGTCGAAGGACGAACTCCAGTCGGCCTCGCTCGACGCGAAGGGACGGGGCCTCGACGGCAAGTGGCTGATCCCGCTGCAGAACACGACCCAGCAGCCGATGCTGGGGTCGCTCTCGGTCCGCGCGACTCGCGAGAAGCTCTTCGCCGCCTCCTGGAACCGCACCGAGCACGGCGACGCCAACGATACACGTGACACGATCGCGAAGCTTGCCGTCCTGCGCGCGAAGCGGGCGGCGCTGCTCGGCTTCCCGAACCACGCCGCCTGGTCGCTCGAGAACCAGATGGCCAAGACGCCGGCGACGGTCGAGCAGTTCCTCGGGCGGCTCGTTCCGCCCGCCGTGGCGAACGCCAGGCGCGAGGCCGGCGACATCCAGGCGCTCGTCGACCGGCAGAAGGGCGGCTTCACGCTCGCGCCGTACGACTGGGATTTTTACGCCGAGCAGGTGCGCAAGGCGAAGTACGACCTGAACAGCACGGAGCTGGCGCCCTACTTCGAGCTGAATCGCGTCCTCCAGGATGGCGTCTTCTACGCCGCGCACGAGCTGTACGGCATCACCTTCAAGGAGCGCCACGACATCCCGGCCTACCAGCCGGACGTGCGGGTGTTCGAGGTGTCCGACGCCGACGGCAAGCCGCTGGCGCTCTTCTACTGCGACTACTTCAAGCGCGACAACAAGAACGGCGGCGCGTGGATGGACACCTTCACCCAGCAGTCGACGCTGCTCGGGGGACGGCCGGTCGTCTACAACGTCGGCAACTTCGCCAAGCCGGCGCCGGGCCAGCCCGCGCTCCTGAGCTACGACGACGTGACGACGATGTTCCACGAGTTCGGCCACGCGCTGAACGGGATGTTCGCGAACTCGACCTACCCGACGCTGTCGGGCGCGAACGTGGCGCGCGACTTCGTCGAGCTGCCGTCGCAGATCAACGAGCACTGGGCGCTCTACCCGAAGGTGCTCTCCCACTTCGCCGTGCACTACAAGACCGGCCAGCCGATGCCGCAGGCGCTGGCCGACAAGATCCGGAACGCGGAGACGTTCAACCAGGGCTACGCGCTGACCGAGGTGTTGGGCGCGGCCGAGCTCGACATGGCGTGGCACACGCTCGCCGCCTCCGCGCCGGTGCAGCATCCCGACGCGTTCGAGACGGAAGCGCTCAAGAAGGCGGGCGTCGACTTCGCGCCGGTACCGCCGCGCTACCGGTCGAGCTACTTCCTGCACATCTGGGCGAACGGGTACGACGCCGGTTACTACGCCTACCTGTGGGCCGAGATGCTCGACAACGACGCGTTCCAGTGGTTCGTGGAGAACGGCGGGCTCACGCGCGCCAATGGCGACCGGTTCCGCAACATGATTCTGTCGCGCGGCAACGTCGGCGACTACGCGAAGCTGTACCGGGAGTTCCGCGGCAAGGATCCGAGCATCGAATGGATGCTCAAGCGCAGGGGCATCGTGACTGCGAAGTAGTCAGCAGGGAGTGTCCCGTAGTGGCTAGTGGTCAGTGGGTAGTGTGTCACGCGTGATCGACTGCTCACGAGCCACTAGCCACTACTTCGCCTGTTCGGGTCCCAATGACCACCGACCCGTTCGACCTGCAGCGCTTTCTGACCGCGCAGGAAGGGGTCTACGAGACCGCACTGGCGGAACTGCGGGGCGGGCGCAAGCGCACCCACTGGATGTGGTTCGTCTTCCCGCAGTTCCATGGGCTGGGCGCGAGCGCCACATCCCGGCGCTACGCCATCCGGAGCCTCGAGGAGGCCCGCGCGTATCTCGATCATCTGGTGTTGGGCGCGCGCCTGCGGGAATGTGCGGACGCGCTCCTCGCCATCTCCGGCCTGAGCGCGTCCGACATCTTCGACTACCCCGACGACCTGAAGCTCCGCTCCTCGATGACGCTCTTCGAGCTGGCCTCGCCGCCGGCGTCGATCTTCGGAAAGGTGTTGAAGGAGTATTTCGGTGGGGTCCGCGATGAGGCGACCATCAGGCTCGCGACTCGCGGCTAGCGGCTTGCGGCCGTGTCCAGCGTGACACGCGTGACACCGCCGCCAGCCGCAAGCCTGGTTCCATCGCTACCGCACCGCCCTCCTGAGCGCGGCGACCTTGTCGGTCCGCTCCCAGGTCAGGTCGGGGTCGTTCTTGCCGAAGTGGCCGTAGTTGGTCGTCTTGCCGTAGATCGGCCGCAGCAGGTCGAGCTGCTTGATGATGTTCGCCGGCTTGAAGCTGAACACCTCACCGACGGCCCGCTCGATCTGTTCGTCGGTCAGCCCCGGCAGCGCCGTGCCGAACGTGTTGACGCAGACGCTGACCGGGTCGGGATAGCCGATGGC
>PMKG01000273.1 GCA_003157675.1 Acidobacteriota bacterium | reverse complement strand
GGGCGTCTCGACGCCCTGTCGAGGGTCGGCAGCCCCGCGGAAGGCGCGTCCGTGGCGCTCAGGTCCGATTTCAAGGACGTGGCCGTTGCCGCGGTCGAACGCCTGTCGGCTCGCGACGTCCTGGAAGATGTGGCCGAGCGGGCCAAGAACAAGACGGCCGCCAAGCGCGCCCGAACGCTGGTCCGGGCGCTCGACGTCGAAGCCGCGGCGGCTGCGAAGGCCGAGGCGCTGGTCGTCGACGCCGCCGCCGAAGCCGCGAAGGAGAAGGCCAGGACTGCCGGNNGCTCGGCGAGGTCGACGCCGCGCTGGTCTCCAGGTTCTCCGCGGCCCAGTCGGCCGCGCGCGAGGCCGTCTCGCGGCACCATGCCGCGCGCGCCGAACGCACGCGCCTCCGCCAGGCGGCGGCCGAGGCCGCGGCGGCGCGTCGCGAGATGTGCGAGCAGGTCGACGCTGCTGCCGGCGACGAGATTCCGGGCAAGGTCGAGGAGGCGAAGGCCGCCTGGGCGGTGTTGCCGGCCCTGTCTGACGCGGCCGAGGGCCGGCGGTGGACGGCGCAGTTCGAGCAGGCGTGCCGCGCCGCGCTCGACCGGCACGACGTGCTGGCCAGGCGGCTGGCGGCGGGGGACAAGGCGGTCCGGGTCTGCGAGGCGGCCGAGCGGCTGGCCGACTCCGGCGCGTTTCCAGAGGCCCGTTCCGAGGTGCAGGCGCTTCGCCGCGCGTGGCAGGAGGTACGGGCCCTGGGCCTCGACGACGAGGCCGCGACCGCGCGGTTCGCGGCAGCCGACGCGCGGATCCGGGAACGTGAGGCCGTCTCGCGCGAGGAGCACGCCCGGCTGCTCGCCGCGAATCTCGAGCGCCTGCAAGCCCTGTGCGTCGAGCTCGAGGCCGTTGCGGCGACCGATGGGCTCGCGCTCAAGCAGGCCGAGCGCGCGGTGCGCGAGGCGCGCGCCGCGATCGACGAAGCCGCGCCGCTGCCGTCGCGCCAGGATCGCGAGCTCGTCGACACCCGGCTGAAGGCCGTCCTCTCCGCCTTGTTCCCGCAGATGCAGGAACTGAGGGACATGGACGACTGGCAGAAGTGGGCCAACGCCGGCGTCCAGGAGGATCTGTGCCGGCGCGTCGAGCAGCTGATGCAGGTCGACGACCTGGCCGCCGCCGCGCGCCAGCTTCGCGAGCTCCAGGCGCGGTGGAAGCAGGTCGCCTCCGCGCCCAAGGGACAGTCGCAGGTGCTGTGGACGCGGTTCAAGGCCGCCGCCGATGCGGTGCGCGCCCGCTGCGAGGTCCACTTCGCCAAGCTCGCCGAGGACCAGTCGTCGAACGCGTCCCGCAAGGAGGCGCTCTGCCAGCAGGCCGAGGCGCTGTCGGCCTCCACCGACTGGATTAGGACTGCCGAGGCGATCAAGGCCTTGCAGGCCGAGTGGAAGACGGTCGGACCCGCGGCCCGGTCGCAGGAGAAGGTCCTGTGGGATCGGTTCCACGCCGCGTGCGACGGCTTCTTCACGCGGCGGCGCGAGGACTTGCAGCATCGAAAGCAGGAATGGGCCCGGAACATGGCGGCCAAGGAAGCGATCTGCGAGCGGGCGGAGGCGATCGCCCGGACGACCGAGTGGACGTCGGGCGTCGAGGAAATCAAGCGGCTCCAGGCCGAGTGGAAGACCATTGGTCCGGTGCGGAAGACGCGGGCCGACGAGGTCTGGAAACGGTTCCGCGCCGCGTGCGACGCGTTCTTCGAGGCGTACCAGCAGCGGCACCACGCGGCCGCGTCGACGGCCATCTCCGAAGCCGAGCAGATGTGCGCGCAGATCGAGGCGCTGCTTCCCGCGCCCGACGCAGTGGAACCGGCGGAGCCGGCGGGGGCGGGGGAGACCGTCGTCGAACTGAGGCGCCGGCTGGCTGAGAAGCTCACCGGCTTGCCGAGGGACCGAGCCCTGGTGCTCGGCGACCGCTTCCAGCACGCGCTGGCGCGGCTCATCGAGACCTGGCCGGCGAGCTTCGTCGGAACGGACCTCGACCCGGCGGCCAACGCGAGCCGGATGGAAGCGCTCTGCGTCCATGTGGAATCGCTGCTGAGCGTGGGCCAGGACGCGGCGGCCTCCCACGCCCCGTCCGACGACGAGTCGCCGGCGACGCTGCTGGCCCGCCAGCTTCGCGAGGCGCTGGCGACCAACACGATCGCCGGCCGGCCGGACGACACCGCGAAGTGGAAGGCCATGGGCGACCAGGTCCGCGCCGCACAGGCGGCCTGGAAGAAGATCGGCCCGGCACAGGAGTTGGCCTCGCGCACGCTGACCGCGAGGTTCCAGCGGGCCTGCGCCCGCGTCGGCGAGAGGATCGATCAGGCGCGGCGGGGGCCNNGCCGCGGGCGAGGTAGTAGGTCGCCGCGCCAGCGGCCCAGGCCGCGAGCCCCGCAAGATCGAACCCCCGGTGGCGGCCGAACTCACTCGCCCGGTCGTAGAGCGCCTCAACGCTGACCTCTGATCGAATCAGGTAGAACCGCGCCAGCAGGATGCCGCCGATCGGCACCAGCGTCCCTCCCAGCACCAGCATGAAGCCCGCGTACCGCTCGAGCCACGCGCCCGAGAACGCGCTC
The DNA here is from genome assembly GCA_003157675.1 of Acidobacteriota bacterium. GTDB lineage: Bacteria > Acidobacteriota > Vicinamibacteria > Vicinamibacterales > Fen-181 > FEN-299. Next base: position 4,701 of record PMKG01000273.1, on the reverse strand, counting down.
AGCGCGGCTCCGAGCAGGCCCGTCGACCACACGGTGGCCTGGTCGCCCGCCTTCGGCATCAGGCTGCGAAGGGCGAGCGAGGACATGTAGATGTTCACGAAGTTGGTCGTCACCGTGGCGACCGTCATCAGGATCGCGCCCGAGAGTCCGAGTCCCAACGCCTGCAGCATCGCCCCCGGGCTGCTGCTGCCGGCGGCCCTCGCCGCCATCGCGCCGAGCGGCATCAGCCAGAGGCTCGTGAGCGCCAACCCCAGGAAGACCGCCGCACCGGCCTTGCGCCTCGACGCCGTATAGCGCGAGTAATCGGCAAACATCAGGATCCACGACACCTGGTAGCCGATGACGATATCGAGACCGGCCGGCCACGAGACGCGTCCCGTGCCGGGCGTCCACAGCACGCCTGTCGGAAGCCTCAGACACGCCGCCGTCAGGACGATGCCGACAATGGCCAGTAGCGGCACGGCGAGCCGGTCGGCCCTCGCCACCAGCCGGGGCCCGCCCGCCACGATGAGCGTGGAGACGATGCCGAGGCCGACCGCCCAGGCCCGCTCCGATCCGGGACCGCCGGCGATGCTGGCGCACGCCGACGCCGCGATGACGTTGTTGACGGCGATCCAGGCGAAGTTGGTGACGTAGAGCAGGCAGGCCACGAAACCGGCCCCCGTCGTTCCCAGGGCCGCGCGGGCCGCGATGACCGAGGGCACGCCGAGGCGAGGTCCAAGCGCGGACAGGACGGCGACGAGCAGCGACCCGACCACGGCGCCGATCGCGACGAGCGTGAGCGCCGAGCCCAGGTCGAAGGCCGGAACCAGGCTCGCCCCGGTCTGAAACGTCGTCGCGACCACGTTCGCGCAGGCGAAGATGATGAAGAGGTCGAATGGGGACTGTCGGCGGTCGGCCGGAGCGATGGGGCCAATGTCGGCGGCGTTCACAGCAGCAGCGCTCCCTCGTGCCTCAGCAGCCACTCCTTGCGGTCGAGGCCGCCACCATACCCGGTGAGCGAGCCCGAGGCCCCGACGACGCGATGGCACGGCACGACGAGCGAGACCGGGTTCGCGCCGACGGCGGCCCCCACGGCGCGCGCGGCGTCGCGACGACCGAGCAGGGCTGCGATGGCGCCGTAGGTCGTCGTCATGCCGGGCGGGAGCCGCATCAACTCGTTCCAGACATCGCGCTCGAACGGGGTCCCAACGAGATCGAGCGCGACCGGTTCCGCGCACGCGTCCCACCTGCGAGCGAAGTACGCGTCCAGCCACTCGGCGATGGCCCCGAACGCGGCGCCATCGCCCGGCCGCGTCTCCGAACCCGGCCGGAAGCGCGCGAGCCGCGTCCAGAGCCGCGTCGCCCGCTCGGGGACGTCGAACTCGAGGCCCGAGAGGCCATCCGGCGAGACCACCGCCAGCATCGGCCCTATCGGCGTCGGCAGCATCGTCTGCTGAAACATGTCAGGTTCGCCTTACGCCTGAGCCCTATTGGAGGCTGTCGAGGTCTTCCTTGCCCGTGCCGACGTTCCAGATCATCACTTCCCACTGGGCCACGCGGTTCTTCACGTACGGGTCGTTGTCGCGGATCGTGTCGAGGAGATCGGGCATCTGGTCGTCCGGTAGCCGGAGAACGGCCGCGCCTCCAAACCGCGGCTCGAGCGGTCCGGAGAAGACCAGGAACCCCCGCTGCTTCAATCCCTGCAGGTACTCACGATGAGCCGGGTGGTGCTTCAGGACCTCTTCGACGGGACGGCGATAGCGAATGACGGCCAGGGCGTACATGACGACCTCCAGGTTTCCACTCGACGGCTGTCTCGCGGGCCCGACACCAGGCGCTGGCGACGACGGTCGACTCGGCCTGATTGTACAATGCCGTCATGGGTCGGACGCTGTTGCTGATTTTCGCCCATCCTGACGACGAGACCTTCCTGACCGGCGGCGTGGCGTGCCGGTACTCGAGCGACGGCACGCGCGTGGTGCTCGCGACAGCGACGCGCGGCGAATCGGGCAAGGCCGGCGACCCGCCGCTCTGCTCGCCCGCGGAACTGCCGGCCGTGAGGGAGGCGGAGCTTCGGCGCGCCGCCGCGATCCTGGGCATTGCGCAGATCCACCTCCTCGGCTACCGTGACCGCGAGCTGGCCACCGCGCCGCCGGACCGCGTGCGCGAGCAGCTCGTCACGATCATCAGGGACTGCCGCCCGGCCGTCGTCGTCTCGTTCGATCCGCACGGCGGCAATCTCCATCCCGATCATGTGGCCATCAGCCGGTTTGCGAGCGATGCGGTGGTCGCGGCGGCCGATGCCCGCTACCTGCCGGCGACTGGGCCGGCGCACGCGGCGGGGAGGCTGGTGTGGACGCCGGGCCGGCATCCCTGGCAGCTCGTTCGGGAACCGGATATCGCCGCCTGCCCGGGCGTGGACTTCGTCATCGACGTCGGCGCGTGGCGGGAGAGAAAGGCGGCCGCGCTTGGCGCGCACGCCACGCAGCACAAGAGCGTGGAGCGCAATTTCGTCAGCCAACCCGACCGCGACCGGCTTCTGGGGATTGAGGTCTTCAGGCAGGCGTTCGGCCCCGTGCTCGCGCGGCGGCCGCTCGACGACCTGTTCGACGGGCTCGGCTGAGCCCGCCGAACAGGCCATCGTCAGACTACTTCGTGGCCCCGAGGTTCACCGGGGTCGCCGACCCGTAATAGATCCCGTTGAAGAGGAACTTGAACGTGCCGTGCGGCTGGCCACGGAAGGTGATCTCCGGCCCGAACAGGAACACCTTGCCCTTGCCGACCACCGCCTCGGCCATCGCCACGCCGCCGTCCAGGTAATCCTGGCCCCACGCCCACCCGCTGCGCAGCGGCTTCGGCGAGTCGAACCACGCAACCGGCTTCAGCCCCTTGATCGCCGCATCCGGCTCGAGGCGGAACACCGGGTCGTTGTCGTAGAACACGTCCACCGTGCTGCCGACGCCGAAGGCCAGCGGGTCGGTCGGGTCGACCGAAACCTGGAGGACCGACCCGGGTACGTAGAACTTGTCGTTGCCCAGCCGGCGCTCGGTTCCGTTGGGCTGTCGCTCAAACAGGTGGTTCGTCACCGCGAGGCCGAAATGTCCCGCGATCGACGTCCCGCTGCCGATGGCGATGATCGTCCCGCCGTTCTCGACGAACTTCCTGAGCTGCGGGATCGTCTTGTCGGCCGAGATGTTGCCAATCCAGCCCTTGAACTCGTCGGGGACGTTGGCCGCGCTGGCCCCGAAGCCGCCGCCACCGCCGCCCCGGCGACCTCCGCCCTCGGTCGAGAAGGCCGGAATGCTGCCGCCCGGGAAGATGATGACGTCGTACTTGGCGTTCAAGTCACCCGCGTCGAGCGTCGGCGCGTAGACCACCTCGAACGTGGTCGGGAACGCCTGCTCGAACATCCAGCGGATCCAGCCCGAGTCCATCGAGCCGCCGTAGCGATCCCACAGGGCGATGCGCGCCGCCTTGAGCTTCAGCGCCCCGCCCGTGGGGCGGACCGCCACCGCGTCGACGCTGACGCCGAGATCCGCGGCGATCTTGTCGAGCAGTGCCTTGGTGGTCGGCTTCGCCGGCACGTAGATGGCCCCTGCCGGGTACGTCGTCGTGCCCGCCTTCCACGGTGCCTTCAGCCAGTAGACGTCTTCCTTGGCCGCGAGCAGCCGGTTGGTGGCGACAAACGAGTCGTTCTGCTCATGGCTGAGCACGTAGCCGACGGCAGCAGGCTTCACCGCCGAGACCTTCGCAGGCGCGACCTTGATGACGCCCGGGATCTTCTCGAACGGACCGTCGAATCCGTCGAGGACCCGGTCGAACTTCACGCCCATCTGGAAGGCCAGCGTCCATCCGGTTGCGTCGTACGGCGGGCGCGGAGGTCCGCCGGGGTACGCGATGTCGTCCGGGTGATCCTGCGGCTCGAACATGTCCATGACGTGCGGGCGGAACGCCTGCGCCGCCTTGACGACGTAGGAGCCGGCCGGGTACGACTTGCCCGCCACCTGGAACGGCGCCGTGGCGCGGTGGATCGTGACGCCCGACTTGAGGAGCGCGTTCACGAACTTGGTGGCCGTGAGGAAGTCAGGTTGATCCGACGGGATGATGAACCCGCGCGGGTCGCGCTTGGCCGGGTCGTGCAGCAGGTCCCAGTACTTCGTCGGGAGGCCGCCCCCCCGGCCGCCGCCGGCCTGCATCGGGGTATCCCCGGCCGTGGGGCCCTGCTCGCGGGGAGCGGCGGCGCCCATGTCCTTGGTCACCGCCGCCTGGACCGCCGCGATCTTCTTCGGCGTGATCGTCCAGGTGTCCTGGTTCCCACGCGCGATCGAGTTGCGACCCATGACGTAGCTGCGATAGAGGAACCCCTCACGGTCGCGAGAGGCGAGGTCCAGGATCGCGCGGTCCGCCGTGATCAGGTACTCGATCGACTGGCGCTGGTGCCACACCTGCTGCGGCGCGATCGGGTACGGCTGGTTGCCGTCGGGGAGCTGGCGGGCGAGGACGAAGGGAATCGTCATCGGCGTCGGGTTGCCGATGATCTCGGTGAGGATGCNNGTAGTTGAACGGGTCGCGGAACGGTGCGCTGAAGAGCACCGTACCGGCCGGGCCGGACTGGTGCTGGTTGTAGACGATCTCGGGGAACCACTCGATGAAGTGCTGGCGCGAGACCGCCTCGGTCTCGGGCTGGTTGTTCGCGTAGGAGTCGCGGTTGTCGTCGTG
>PMKG01000309.1 GCA_003157675.1 Acidobacteriota bacterium | reverse complement strand
GCTCGTGCCTCGAACAACCACAGCGCAACTCCGGCGGCAACCAGCGTCCACAACATGATCATCCAGGCCGACCAAAGCCACAACCGCGCCCGACCGCGATCAGCGTGTGACCGCCGAACGAACGTGGGCCACAGCACGAAGTGGTCAAGTAATAGCAGGATCGCTATCAGCGCCAGATAGAGTGAATCCGCCGTTGGCATCGAAGTCCCCTCGCGATGAGCCCTAACATCGGCGCTTCCGCCGCGCCGCCACAACTGGCCAACTAGCGTCGGCTGCAAGCGCGTCTTCGGGCGTCCGTCCGTCGTGTTCCGTGATCGGTAATCCGTTCGTCCGGGGTCCCGGCGCCAACGGGGAGTTCGCCAGGTCGGCGCGCTCAATGCCGTCGTGTCTTTGATTCCACCGAACCATCGTGCCTTCTCTTCAGATCCATTCGACTGCGCGCGTTCGTTCCCCTCCCGCCGTGCCGGTGTTGACCGTCGAGCCCGGCTCGAGCAGCAGCACGTGGACCTCTCCTTCCGCGACAGGGCGATGCTCCGTCCCGTGCGGGACGATGATGAACTCGCCGGGGTCGATAGCGGCCTCGTGGTCCCGGAACTGCAGCCGCAGGCGGCCCTTCAGCACCAGGAACAGTTCGTCCTCCGCCTCGTGCGCGTGCCAGACGAACTCGCCCTGGAGTTTGACGAGCTTCACGTGGAAGCCGTTGACGGCGCCCACCGCCTTCGGGCTCCAGAACTCCGAGATCCGCGCCAGCTTTTCCGCGAGGTTGACCTTCTCCATCTCCACATTCTGCTGCGCGTCGCCGGCTTTCGGCTCCAGGCTCTCGGCCCTCGGCGCCATCCGGCACGCGGCTCAACCGGTCGCCAGGAACGCGTCGTTTAACACCACGACGCCCCGCGGGATCTCCCCGCCGAACCGCAGGACGAGGAAGAACTCTTGAGGAACCCCCTCGTAAACCAGGCCGGGCGAGTTTCTGAACCCGAACCGCGCGTAATAGCCCGGGTCTCCGACGAGGGCACAGCCGCTGGCGCCCAGCGCTCGCAGCGACGACAGGCCCTCCCGGATCAGCGTCTTGCCGATGCCGCGCCGCTGGTACGCCGGCAACACGGAAACCGGGCCGAGGCCGTACCAGTCCCTGGTGCTGTCGGACACCATCACCCGCGAGAAAACGATGTGCCCGACGACCAGTCCGTCAACCTCCGCCACCAGGGAGACCGCCAGGGCGTTCGCCGTTCGCAAGGCGTTGACGATGAATTGCTCGGTCTGGTGACTGAACGGCTGATTCCGGAACGCCGCCACCGTGACGTCGGTAATCGCCGCGATGTCGGCCGCCGTTTCTCTTCTGATGATCATTCCGCTCGATGCCCTCCGCCCACTGACACGGCAAGCTTCGTTCGCTCGCGGCGCCGCACGATTGCCCCTGGTTCGCTACTGCAGAACTATCCCCCGGGTCGGCCCCTTCGCTACTTCAGCGCCTTGGCGATCGCGGTCATGGTATTCCAGTTGCGCGTCGTCACGGGCACGCCGAAGATCCGGTCCAGCGTGCCGAGATAGCTGATGGTCTTCATGTGGCGCCGGTACTGGCCGACGGCGAACCGGCCGTCGCACGACAGGATCTGCAGCAGCCACTCGCCTTGGGGCGGAAGACTCATCGGCAGCTGGGGCACGACGCGCGGGTTTCGTGTCAGGACGCTGACGAAGCGGACGATGCCGGCCGGCACCGGCTGGAGCGCGGCCGTCTCGCGCGACATCAGCCGGAGGATGTCGCGGCCCTCGCAGAACACGATCTCGGTGTCGAAGGGAAGGCGCCGCGCCAGCTCGGCGCGCAGCACGGCGCGTCCGACCCGCTCGCGGATCACGAACGTGCCAGCCGCACCGATGTTGACGGCCCCGAGGTGCTTCAGTTGCCCCGCGAGCGCGGCCGGCCAGAACGTCCGGTGGCCGCCGACATTCACGCCCCTCAGCAGAACGACGAGTGCCATGGGTTGGTCCTCCTGCGTGCGCGGCGCGGACGCCGGTCATGCGGCGTCGAGGGTTCTCCACTGCGGCGCCGGGCGCTCGGTCCAGAGCCAGACGATGAAGTCGATCGTCGGCGGTTCGCACCCCGACTCGCGCAGCACGGTCATCACCTGCCCGCGATGGTGCGCCGTGTGCAGGGCAAGCTGCAGGATGCACTCGCTGACGCTTGTCGGCACCATGCTCCCGAAGCGCTCGATGATCCTCGCGACGAACGGAAACTCGACGCGTTGTCGCAGACGGGCTTCGTCGAGCCCGTCGAGGAACGCCGCCAGCTCCCGGTAGAACCGGCGCACGCATCTGCCCATCGACTGGAGGTCCGGCAGTTCCTGCGGTTGCGGAACCTCGATCGGCGAGCCTTGGAACAGGTGCAGGTACGCCCACTGCGTGGAGTGGAAGTGATACAGGCGCTTCAGGAGGCTTTCGTCCTGCGCCAGAGCCGGCACGCCGAGCGCCGCGTTCCACGCCAGCGAGTCCGCCCATTCCATGTGGAGCAGCAGGCAGCGGCTTTCGGTCACGTCCATTTCGTTCCTTCTTCACGCCAAGGCGCGGTCCGGCGACTCGGCGTAGACCTTGCGGCTCACAACTCACGCTTTGCGCCTTACGACTCACGCCGTACGCCGTACGCGGCGTCAGAAGAACTTGCGCAGAAATGCCGCCGCTTCATCGGAGATGCCGACGATCTTGTTCGTCGCCTGGCAGTAGAACTTGAAGTTGAGTTCGGTCTCGGGTCGGCCGTCGTTCCAGTCGGAAAGGCGTTTGAGCTCGCGCCGCCCCAGGGGGCGCCTCGCGCCCGCGGTCCGTCTGACCGTGATGCTCACGCGCGGCGTCTGCCGGGCGAGTCCTCGTTCCCTTGGGATCGCTGCGGCGGAGGTGACGACACCACTCGCGATGAGACCCGGGCCGCCTTCGTTCTCGCTCGCGAAGACGAAGATCGTATCGCCTTCCGCAATATGCTTGCCGCCGTACATGGTCTTCTGCGCGCGGAACGCGAACGTTTCCGCTCGCAGATCGGCGACCCCAGCTTTGATCGCGAACACCATCCTCTTCACGGGCTCCGTCGTTCTCATGCCGGTCCGTCGTCCATCAGGCCGGCCCGCGCGGCGTGCGTGGCGGTGACGCGCCTACAGCTTCCAGAGACCGTGGTGGATGCCGCCGTGAACATAGATGGCGAAGGTGCCATGGTCCGGGATCTCCAGCGGCGGGTGGGCGACCCGGGCACCCGCCTTCACGGCCGCGGCGAGCGCCGCTTCGATGTCGTCCACCAGCCAGTAGGGCCTCACCACCGGCTGCTCCGACTCGTGCAAGGGCGCCCGCACCCCTACCAGCCCGCCTCCAGGCAGCGCGGCCGTCCGCGCGTTGCCGAGGCCCGCGTCCGGACCACCGAACTGTACCCCGTTCGCGGCCGCGTACGCGGCGCACACCGCGTCAACTTCGTTGGTCACGATTTCGAGATAGTGGATCTGCATGAGTCTTTCCACTCCGCTTGTGGATCGCGTCCGTGATCGGCCTGACGATCGCGGTTCATCCGCGGCGCTTCATGGCCGCAACAAGCGCCGTCGGGTGCAAGCCGATGTCGGGCAGCGTCTTCACTGAGCAGATCCTGGCGCCTGGTGCCGCGCTGAGGGCGCCCGTCAACCCGCCAGAATGCAGGAGGACGGCCTATGCCCGGGATTCGGCGAGCCAGGAGGCTCGCCACACAACGGACCTTCGACCTCTCAGGCCGTACTTCGACGCTTCACGCCGTGGTCCGACTACTCTGCCCGGCCTCCGATTACATTCCGTACTTCTCGATAATCCCCTTCTTGTCGAGGCCGAGGATGCCGTACTTCGCGCCGACCTTCTTGAACGCCTCGAGCGCGTGCTGCAGCATCGGGATGTCGTGGTCGGCCGACATCTGCGTGCGGATCCGCGCCTGCCCGGCCGCCACCACCGGGAAGAAGAACCCGATGACGTAGACCCCTTCCTGGAACAGGTCGCGTGCGATGTCCTGGCTCAGCTTCGCGTTGAACAGCATGATCGGCACGATTGGGCTCGCGCCGTCCTTGATGACGAACCCGGCCTCGGGCACCGCCTGCCGCCAGAATTTCTGGTTCGTCTCGAGCCGGTCCCGCCGCTCGGTGCTGCCGCTCAGGATCTCGAGCACCTTGATCGCGGCGGCCGCGATGGGCGGCGGCACCGCGTTGCTGAACAGATACGGCCGCGCCCGCTGCCGGCACAGCTCTACGATCTCCTTGCGCCCGGACACGCAGCCACCGCTCGCGCCGCCGAGCGCCTTGCCGAGCGTCGTCGTCAGGATGTCGATCTTGCCCATGACGCCGAAATGCTCGTGCACGCCGCGCCCGGTCTTCCCCATGAACCCGCTGCCGTGGCTGTCGTCCACGAACACCAGGGCGTTGTACTTCTCGGCCAGCGCGCAGATCTCGTCGAGCGGGGCGAGGTCGCCGTCCATGCTGAACACGCCGTCGGTGATGATGAGCCGAACGCGCTTGTCCTGGTGCTCCTGGAGCTTCTGCTCGAGGTGCTTCATATCGGCATGCTTGTACGTGTCCTGCATCGCCTTGCACAGCCGCATGCCGTCGACGATGCTCGCGTGGACCAGGCGGTCGGCGATCATGACGNNTGCCGCAGATGAACCGCACGCTCGACATCCCGTAGCCGCGCTCGTCGAGGCCGCGGTGCGCCGCCGCCACCACCTCCGGGTGCGACGAGAGCCCGAGGTAGTTGTTCGAGCACAGGTTCACCACGCGCTTGGGCGGCTGCCCGGCGGGGAACTCCACCGAGATGTCCGCCGCCTGCGGCGAGTGGATGAACCGCTCCTGCTTGAAGATCCCCTTCTCGCGGATGCCGTTGAGTTCCGCCCGGTAGGCGTCCTGGACGTTTGATGGATAAGCCATAAGTTCCTCTCCCCGATCAGCGTTCGAGTATCACGCTGGCCATCGCGAGCTCTCGCGTCGTCGCCAGCGCCAGATGAATCCGCCGCACGCCCTGCCGCGCCGCCTCGGCGCCGACCGCCCCGCGCACGACGAGGCTCGCCGGGCCGCGCGCACGTCCGGGCACCACCTCGATGTCCTTCCACGACATCGATCCGACGAGGCCCGTGCCGAGCGCCTTGAGCAGTGCCTCGCGCGCCGCGAACCGCGCCGCGAGGTGCTCGTCGGGCCGGCGCTGCCGCGCGCACCACGCGCGCTCCGCCTCGCTGAAGAGACCCTCGACGAACCCGGCGCCGTGCCGGGCCGCCACCCTGGAGAAGCGGGCGGTGTCTAAGAGATCGAGACCGATCCCCAGGATCACGGGAGGCTCGACGGGGGCAGGCGCGCGCGGCCCTGGCGTAGAAGGCACGTCCAATCGCCGCGAGTCTAGCATACACTGCTCGAAGAGCCCTCGGCGCGGCTCCGCGGCGGGCTGCGCGGGAACCGGTCCGGTGCGGAATTCGTCTCTTACGGTGATGGGGCGAAGCTTGCCATGCGCGCCAGAAAACGTCACCTCGCCGACAGCGCCCGCTCGTTTCTCGACACTTACACTCACGGCCTGACGCGCGAGGACCTGCAGCGGCTCTTCACGCGCGACACCCGCGAGGCGTACCGGTTCTTTGCCCGCGGCATCGACGAGGCGAAGCTCTCCGGCGTGCCCCGCCACAAGCGGTGGCTGGCGCGCGCCCGGCTCTTCTTCTGGGCGTTCACGCTCCGCCTCTCCCCGGCCCGGCGCGTGATTTACGGCGTGGGCCTGCTGCTCTGCCTGATCGGCTTCCTCGAGATGTTCCGCGGCTTCGGCGGGGACGGGTCGTCGTTCGTCTTCGGGCCGTTCAACATCGACCTCGGCCTGCCGTTCCCCCACTGGGCGCCCGGAACCGGGAAGCTGTTCATCGGCGTCGCGCTCGTGAACCTCCTGGTCCTGCTCGAGGTCGCCGACCGGCTCTCGCTCAAGAACGACCTCGAGATCGCGCGCGAGATCCAGTACGCCATGCTGCCGCAGGCGGCCTACGACTCCCCCGTCTTCGAGGCGTTCGGCCTGACGAGGCCGGCCAACACGGTCGGCGGCGACTTCTACGACGTGCTGCCGCGGCCCGACGGCCGCATCATCGTCACGCTCGGCGACGTGGCCGGCAAAGGCAGCCCGGCCGCGCTGCTGATGGCGCTGCTGCTCGCCATGTTCCGGACGCTCGTCGACGAGGGGCTCGAGGCGGCGGCGCTCGCCGAGCGGCTCAACGTCCAGGTGTCGCGGCACTCGCCGGCCTCACGGTTCATCACGCTCTTCTTCGCCGCGTGCGACCCGGTGACGGGCCACGTCGTCTACGTCAACGCCGGCCACATGCCCGGCCTCCTGCGCCGGTGCGACGGCACGTTCGAACAGTTGTCTGGCGGCGGGATCGCGCTCGGCATGTTCGAACAGTCGAAGTACCAGGCGCACGAGACGACGATCGAGCCCGGCGACACCCTGGTGCTCTACAGCGACGGCGTGACCGAGGCGGAGAACCACAAGGGACAGGCGTTCGAGGAGTCCGGCCTCCGGGGGGTCGTCGCCGCAAACGCGAAGGCGACTCCGCCCGATCTGGCGCGGACGATCCTGCGCGTCGTCGAGGCGCACGCCCAGGAGACCTACCTGGCCGACGACCTGACCGTCCTCGTGGTGAGAAGAAAAGCGACGACGCCATGAACCGCATCCTCGCCGGTTTCGCGCTGCTCGCGTGTCTCGGCAGCCGCGCGGAGGGACAGGCGCCGCAACCGGCCGACCCGGTGGCCGCGCTGCTCGCCAGGCTCGAGGTCGTGCTGCGCGAAGGACCGCCGGAGCGGTACCTCGATCTGCTGGCGACGTCGGCCGACCGGGCCTCGTGCGCGGAGTTCGCGCGGTCGGTCATCGTCCCCGGCATCACGCGGGCGGTGGTGAGGGAGCGCGACCGCATCGAACTGCCGGGCACGCTGCCCGGCGACGGCTATCGCCTCCAGGTGGAGGTGATGCTCGAGTCGGGATCGACGGCGAAGGTTGAAACCTGGCGGCTCGACGTCAGGCGCCGCGGGAGCGACCCCACCGGGGGCTGGGGCATCGTTTCCCAGGACCTGATGACGACGCTCCAGGGGCTCAACCGGCTGTCGCTCAATCCGCGTCGTGAAGTCGCCGTGCGGGATCTCGTCGTCTCGGGAGAGGACCTGAAGCTGGTGGTGCCTGACGGCATCATGTTCGTGGCGGAGGTCGACAACATCTCGACGGCGCTCGTCATCCTCGGCCGGGGGGAGATGACCTTCTCTCCCGCGCCCACCGCCGAGCGGACCCAGATGAAGGTCGTGACCGGCGGCGAGGTCCTGCAGACCCCGTTCGACTCGCTGTTCGTGCGCCTCAATCCCGGGGAGTTCCAGGAACACGTCACCGCGAAGGAGATGACCGACCGGCCGGTCGACTCGCGCGACATGAAGCGCACCGACGACCTCTTCCGCCAGGAGGTCGTCAAATCGTTCGGCCTCGATCTCGGGGATCTGAGCTCGGACACCTGGTCGCTGCTGCCGCTGCCCGGGGATTTCCTGGCCGAGATTCACACGCGGCGTTTCGACACGCTCACCTACGCGCGCTCGGCCGGCGAGATCGAGGACATCTCGCTCTTCGACCGAAAGCATCGGCACAACCTCTCGGTCTACTCGTCCAAGGCCCACCTGGAGCGGTACACGCGCTTCTATAGCGACGACGACCGGCTCGACTACCGCGTGGAGTCGTACGGCGTGGACGTCAGGTTCGACCCGGCGCAGCAGGCCATCGCCGGGCAAACCAGCCTGAACATCGAGGTGCTCGCCTCATCGGTCAACGTGCTCACCCTGCGCCTGGCCGACTCGCTCGCGGTCCAGTCGGTCGTCTCGGCGGAGTTCGGTCGCATGCTGTGCGTGCGCGTGCGCCACCGCGACAGTATCGTCGTGGACCTGCCGCGGACGCTCGCCCGCGGAGCCCGCCTGCACCTGCTGGTCGCCTATTCGGGCCAACTCGAGCCGCAGTCGATCGACCGCGAGGCCATCGAGCCGCAGGCGCCCGACGTTCGCCGGAATCCTCTCCAGGAGGAGGTCGAGGTCCCGGTCGAACCAAGTTTCCTCTACAGCAACCGCAGCTACTGGTACGTGCAATCGGGGATCGCCGGCTTCTCGACCGCCCGGATCGCGGTGACGGTGCCGGAGCCGTGGAGCGTCGTCGCGAGCGGCGAGCCGGTGTCGGCCGTCCCGGTGTCCGGGCCGACGCAGGGCGGCGCGCCGTGGAAGCAGTTCTCGTTCCGCACCAACGAGCCGATCCGCTACCTGGCGTTCCTCGCGGCCAGGTTGTCGGCGCCGAGGACGGAGGAGTTGTCGCTCAAGATGTCGGAGGAGCCGCCGAACCGGAACCGCCTGCCCTCGGTCCGGCACGAGAGCGTGCAACTGACCGTCAGGACGAACCCCAGGCAGCAGCGGCAAAGCCTGGAGCTCCAGCGAACGTCGGCGAACATCATCCGGTTCTATACCTCGCTCGTCGGCGACTTCCCGTACGAGGCGCTGAGCGTCACGGCCGTGGAGAAGCAGCTGCCGGGCGGGCACAGCCCCGGCTACATGGTCGTGGTGGCTACGCCCGGGCCGGGCTCGAACCTCAGCTGGGGAGACGATCCCGGCGTGCTCCCGAACTACCCGGATTTCTTCCTGGCCCACGAGCTGGCGCACGAGTGGTGGGGCCAGGCGGTCGGCTGGAAGAACTACCATGAACAGTGGCTCAGTGAGGGGTTCGCGCAGTACTTCGCGGCGCTCTACGCCGAGCGGGCGAAGGGCAAGGCCGGGTTCGCCGCGGTCATCCGCCGGATGCAGACGTGGGCCACGACCGAGTCGAACCAGGGCCCGATCTACCTCGGCTACCGCATCGGCCACGTCAAGAGCGACAGCCGGCTGTACCGCGCCGTGGTCTACGACAAGGGCGCGATGGTGCTGCACATGCTGCGGAGGCTCGTCGGCGACGACGCGTTCTTCGGCGGCATCCGGCGCTTCTACGACACCTGGCGGTTCAAGAAGGCGGGCACCGACGACCTCAGGCGCGCCATGGAGGAGGAGTCCGGCGCGAGCCTCACGCGCTTCTTCGACCAGTGGGTGCTCGGCGACGGGATGCCGCAGGTGACCGTGTCCTCCCGCATCGAGGAGCACGGCGGCGCGCAGGAAGCGGTCATCGAGTTCGAGCAGACGGGGGACGTGTACGACGTGCCCGTCACGGTCACCGTCGAATCCGGCACCAGCTCCGCCGTCGACGTCCTCGTGAAGCTGACCGACCGCCGCGCCATGGTGCGGGTGCCGTTCAAGGGGAGCCTGCGGCGGGTCGACGTCAACCGCGACCAGGCCGCGCTCGGCGCCTTCATCGTCCGGGGGACCCCCTCGGGCGCGTGATATCATCCGAGAATCATGGACAGCGTCACTGTGACGATTGACGGCCGTGCCCTGTCGGTCCCGAAGGGCACGACCGTGCTCCAGGCCGCGCTCGACGCGGGAATCGACGTCCCCTTCTACTGCTACCACCCGGCGCTCGGTATCGACGGCTCCTGCCGCGTGTGCATCGTCCGCATCGAGAAGATGCCGAAGCTGCAGACGGCGTGCTCGACGGTGTGCGCCGAAGGGATGGTCGTGGACACCCGGTCGCCGGAGGTGGTCGCGGCGCGGACGTCCGTCTTCGAGTTCCTGCTCCTCAACCACCCGCTCGACTGCCCGGTGTGCGACAAGGGCGGCGAGTGCCCGCTCCAGGACTACTCGAACGCCTACGGTCCGGCAGAGAGCCGCATGGACTTCCCGCGGCGCGTGTTCGACGGCGAAGGGGTGAAGGGCGACGTCGATTTCGGGCCCACGCTGATCCTCAACCGCAACCGGTGCATCCTCTGCACGCGGTGCGTCCGCTTCATGCGCGACGTGGACGGCGACGCGCAGATTTCGATCCAGGACCGCGGCAACGGCAGCCAGATCGAGACGTTCCAGGAGGAGGGGGTCCACTCGCTCCTCAGCGGAAACCTGATGGACGTCTGCCCGGTGGGCGCCATCACGACGAAGGACTACCGGTTCGCGTCGAGGCCGTGGGACAACCCGACGGCGGTTGACACGATCTGCACCCTCTGCTCCAAGGGCTGCAGCGTCACGGCCTGGCTGCGCGCCAAGCCGGAGTGGGCCAAGGGGCCGCGCATCGCCCGCATCACGCCGCGGTTCAATCTGGACGTGAACGAATACTGGATGTGCGACACGGGTCGGTTCGAGTACCACTTCGTCGAGGGCGACGACCGGCTGCAGCGTCCGCTCGTGCGCAACCCGGCGAGGGAACTCGCGCCGGCGACCTGGCACGACCTGCTGGTGCAGCTTCGCTCCACGCTCGGCTCGACGAGCGCCGGCCTGCGTGGGAGCCTGCGGTTCCTGGCCTCGGCGCACGCCTCACTCGAGGAGCTGGCCCTGCTCGCCCGCCTCGCCCGCGGCCTCCACGGCGAGGACGCCGAGCAGCAGATCGCGCTCGGCTGGCGGGTGAGCGAGAAGACGCAGCCGGCGGGAACGAAGTTCGTCGTGCCGGCGCTCGACGCGCCCAACGTCGACGGGGCCCGCGACCTGGGCCTGCGCGTGGCCGCGACCGAGGGCGGCGCCGCGGATCTGTCGGCGCTGCGCGCGGCGGTCGACGCGGGCGAGGTGCAGGCCGTCTACGTGCTCGATCCCGGTCCCGCCGGGTCGCTCGGCGACGTGGCGTGGCTCGTCGAGGCCCGCCGCACCGGGCGCGTCAAGGTGCTCGTCGTGCAGGGGATCCTCCTCACCGACCTCGCGCGGGCGGCGGACTTCGTGCTGCCCGGCGCCAGCTTCCTCGAGAAGGACGCCTGTTTCACGAACGACAAGCATCTCGTGCAGGCCACGGCGCGGGCGGTGACCCCTCCCGGGGACGCGATGGAGGACTGGCAGATCCTGGTGAACGTGGCGGTGACGCTCGGCGTCGCCCTCACGTGCACGAGCGCGGCGCAGGTCCGCGCGGAGATTGCCGCCGCCCTCCCGGATCAGGCCGGGTACGCCGGTCTCGCGCAGATCGGCTTCGCGCGTCCGACGACGAGGCGAACGGTGCTGCAGACGTCGAACCCCTCCGAGCGCCGCAAGTGGGAGACGATGTTCAAGGACCTGCCGCCGGTGAAGTTCGCCGGCGGGTCGGACCCGACATCGAAACAGGGTTAGGCCGGCGCCGGTCACGGCGGTCGTGCATGAACAACCGGATCCTGAGGTCGATCCTCGTGGTGCTGGCCCTCTCGGCCCAGGCGGCCGCAGGGTTCTTCCTCGTCCGCGCCGAGCGGCAGAAGGCCGCCGCGCGCGACGCCTTCCACAACCTGGTGCGGGACACGGGCCGCGCGGACGCGCTCATCGGCGAGCTGCGCACCGCCGAAGCCGGGCTAGTGGCCACGGGCCAGGACCCCGCCGAGTGGACGCCGAAGCTGGCCGGCCTCGTCCAGAACCTCGGTGACACCCTCGGCAAGATCGATCGCGCGTCGCTGTCGGCCGAGTCGGCCCAGGACCTCGCGGCGGTCACCGAGGCCGTCGCCGTGTTCGCGAAGCTCTCGGACCACGTGCGCGATCTCGTCGCCGGCGAGCAGCCCCTCACGGCCTCGTCGATCGTCTACGGCGACGCCGCACAGCACCTGGGCACGGCGGCGGCCGCGCTGGCCAGCGTGGCCGCCACGCAGGGACAGGCCGTGGACCGCGAGGTCGCGCGCGTGAGCCTGAACGAAGCGTTCGCCCTTGGCAGCGCCGCCGCGTGGACGCTCATCGTCCTGCTGGTCCTGCTGCCACGCGTCATCGTCGAGGCGGCCCTCGATCCGGCCGAGGACGCCGTGACGCCCAGCGCCGGCCTGTCGCTCGGCGGGCCTTTGGCCACCGGACCCGGCGCCACCGGCGACGGGTTCGATCTCGATCTCGCCTGGCGCAACCAGCAGGCCGCCCCCGTCTCGTCGCCCGAGCCGACCCACGAGTCCGAGCGGGATCTCGAGGACGACGTGCGCCGCGAATCAGCTCTGCGCCTGAACATGGACGCGCAAGTGGACCTCGCCGAGGCGGCGCGCCTCTGTACCGACCTGGCGCGCGTGAAGGAGACCGGCGAGCTGGCGGGGTTGCTGGCTCGGGCGGCGGAACTGCTCGACGCCTCGGGCATCGTGCTGTGGATCGTCGGACCGGACGGATCCGGGCTGCGGCCGGCCGCCAGCCACGGCTACAGCGATCATGCCCTGGCCAGGATGAGGACGCTCTCGGGCCGGTCGGAGAACGCCGTGTCGGCCGCCTTCCGCATGGGCCGGCTCGAGGTGGTGCGGGGCGGCACGGGCAAGCCCGGCGCGATCGTCGCGCCGGTCGTCACGCCGGCCGGGTGCGTCGGTGCCATGGCCGCCGAGATCAGGCACGGCGCCGAGGCGAGCCCGTCGGTGCAAGCCGTGGCCACGATCGTGGCGGCGCAGCTCGCTTCCCTCGTCGCCGAGACCACGACAACCGCCACGTGATCCTGTCCGTGGGTCAGGCTCGCGTACGGCCCACGCGCGACGCATCCCGTCCCTGCTGGCTCGGTCTCGAATCGCGGCCTCCTGTATGGGCCGGAACGGGCCGCCTGGAGGGGAAGTCGATGGCCATCATGACCATGACGGCGAAGAGCGACGCGTCGGGCTTCCAGAGCAGCAATCCAGACAATCCCACCGCCAACAGAAGGTGCGCTGATGCGAGAACCCACGGTAGTTTCTTCCACCGCATAGCACGACCTCTTGGGAAGCCTGCTCCCTGTGAGACTCGGCATTACCGTCGCCTGAGCGGAATCATCTGCGGTTGAGGGCCGGCCAGCAAGAACGGGCCAACCGGTTGCGTGTTGGGAAGGCTAAACTCGCCCTACCAAACAACGCTTGGCGCCGCCGCCAGCCCCGGTCGTCAGTCATCGGCCGGGCAGGACCGCCAACCGTGAGGCGTACGCCGTGAGCCCCGCTCGGGTTGGCGACGAACCGTCGGCCTGTAGGAGATGTTTCGGCGGGCGGGTGGCGCCGGGAGGGGATCCCCCGGCGCGCCGCAGCGCGTCTCTCGTGACAAGTGCCTTTTGCGCGAGGACGCTGGGGGATCCCGGCGACCCTTCGACGGGCTCAGGGTCGCCCCGAGCACAGTCGAGGGGCGACAGGACCCGCCAGGCGCCAGCCCGAGAGGGACGGCCGGAGGTGATGAGCAGGCTACGGGGGCGGCCAACATCATCTTCGTTGATCACGCGGGCTACTGCGGCTTCGAGCCGGCGAGCTTGACCTTGACGGCGAGCGGCTGGCGGTTGCGGACGACGGCGATCGCGACCTCGTGGCCGTCAGGGATGGCCCGGATGGCTCGCGCCAGCTCGGCCGGCGTCTTCACGGCCGCGCTGCCGACGGCGGTGATGATGTCTCCAGCTTTCAGTCCCGCCCGCGCCGCCGGGGAGTCCTCGGTGATGCTGCTCACGAGCACGCCCTCCTTCGCGCCAAAGTACTCGGCCAACTGAGGCGTCATCTCCTCCGCCATGACGCCGAGGCGGCCGGCGCCGGACGGCCAGTCTTCGTACGACCGGTGCCCGGGCAGGCCCTGTGGATCGAGCGGGGTCGGCGCCATGTTGCGCAGGTTGCCGTCGAGGCCGCGCCGCAGCAGCTCGGCAAACGAGTCGTCGAGGTCCGGACCGGTCGGCCCGGGTGTGACCGATAGCTCCAGCCGGCGCCCGTCCCGGACCACGCCGACCTTCACCGGCAGTGCTTCAGGCGTTTCGCTGAGCAGCCGCCTGAGCTGGCGGACGCTGCGGACGCGCTCCCCATCGAAGTCCGAGATGAGGTCGCCGGCGCGGATCCCGCCCTTGTCGGCGGGGCCCCCGGGCTGTACGCTTTCGACGAGGACGCCCATTGCCGACGGCAGCTTCCGTGCCTTGACCTCGGCCGCGTCGGGATCCCGCAGCGTGACGCCGAGCTGGCTGCCGCCGATGTTCGGCAGGTTCAGGCGGCTCTCGAGCTGAGGGTCCATGCGGAACGTGCGCGGCGAGCGCTGGCTCCCCTGGATGCCGCCGGCCTGAGGCCCCAGGGCGGCGACGGACACTCCCATGACCACCACGGCCCCGATCGCCGCCGCGCCCGCCAACTTCCGCATACACACCTCCGGCTTCTCCTGTTCAGACGGATGAACACGGCCGCGAGTCTGCATTGGGCGTCCCTGTGCGAGGGCAGCGTCCGTCACATCATCAGGACGCCGCCGCCATGGCTGGCGGCCGCCGCGTGAAATCCTGCGGGTTTTCGTGACGGCGGGCCCGGCACAATTCTTGATGGTTCAAAGAGTCAGTCGCGCGGAATCGGCGGGGTGCACAACAACTCAGGCAGGCGCTGGCATCGTCGCACCTCGAATGTCTGGCAGGGCATCCGGTTCCGCGCGANNTCCACGATTTCGCGCGACGACAGGCGGTGCGCGTCCCGGACGATCTCGATGACGGGCGAGGTGCCGAACTCCGCCCCCTCCGCGTTCATCGCGTCGTACACGCCGTCGGTGCAGAAGACGAACAGGTCTCCCTTGTGGAGATCGAACGTGATCTCGTCGTAGCGCGAACCGGCGAAGGCGCCGAGCGGCACGCCAGCGATCTCGACCGGCGCGCACTCGGCC
>PMKG01000164.1 GCA_003157675.1 Acidobacteriota bacterium | reverse complement strand
CCGCCGTCAGGGCCGGTCGCCGCCGCGTCGCGCCGCCGGTAGGCGCCGATCACGTCGCGGTTTCCTTCCTGCCGGAAGTCGGGCACAATACACTCACGATGCCCTGCCCGATCTGCCACGACACGCGCTGGAAGATCGTCGAACGCGACGGCGTGCGGCGGGCCGCGCGCTGCGACTGCTGGCGCGCCGCGAACGTCGAGCGGCTGCTGGCCGACTCGCGCATCCCGAAGCGCTACCTGCACTGCAGTTTCGACAACTTCCTCAAGTACCAGAACGAGAAGCTCCTCGGGGCGCTGGCGTGCGCGCGGCGCTTCGCCGAGGCGTTTCCGGTGGTCGACAAGGGCCTGTTCCTCATTGGCCCTCCCGGCGTGGGAAAGAGCCACCTCGCCGTGGCCGCCCTCCGGCAGGTCATCCTCACGCGCGGCGCCCACGGGCTGTTCTACGACGTGCGGGAATTGCTGAAGGTCATTCGCAGCACCTACAACCCGGTGGTGAAGGCGACCGAGTTCGACGTCCTGCGGCCGGTGATGGCCGCCGAGCTGCTCGTGCTCGACGACATCGGCGCGGAGAAGACGTCCGAGTGGGTTGAGGAGACGCTGAACCTCATCGTCTCCACGCGGTACAACGAGCGGCGTCTCACCATCTTCACGTCGAACTACGAAGTGAAGGAGGACAGCTCGGACCCGGACTCGCTGCAGGCGCGAGTGGGATTCCGGATGCACTCGCGGCTCTTCGAGATGTGCGAGCTCATCGACTACACGGGCGCGGACTACCGGTTGCTGCCTCCAAACGGCGGCCCCGAGGATCTCCTCGACATGTGGAAGCTCCAGGGGCGGCCCGCGGGTCTCCCGCGCCGCACCGGCGGCACGGTGCGCGCCCAACTGCGGCGCCCCGACCCGAAGGCCGACGTCGCGTGGCCCGGAGGACGGGCGGGGAGCGGCCACTGATAACGGGCGGCCCCTCGCGCCTCGGCCTCTACCTCCACGTTCCCTTCTGTGTCGCGCTCTGCCGGTACTGCACCTTCACCCGCTGCGTCACCGACCCCGGCCTCGAGCGTCGCTACGTCTCGGCACTCGCCCGGGAAATCCGGGCCGGGCTGGCTCCTGCGGCTCCGGTCACCGGACCGCCGCCCGCGGCCGACACGATCTACTTCGGCGGCGGCACGCCGTCGCTGTTCGATCCCTCCGACATCGCCGAGCTCATCCGCGCCTGCCGGGAGACATTCGACGTCGACGCGGGCGCCGAGGTCACGCTCGAGGCGAACCCCGAGACGCTGACCGCCGACCGGCTGGCGGGCTACCGCGCGGCCGGCGTCAACCGGCTGAGCCTGGGCGTGCAGTCGCTCATCGACGCGGAACTCTCGCGACTCGGCCGGATCCACGACCAAGCGTGCGCGCGGCAGGCGTTCGACGCGGCGCGCCGGGCCGGCTTCGACAACATCAGCCTCGACCTGATGCTGGGGCTCCCGGGGCAGTCGGCCGCCGACCTCCGCGTGTCGGTTGGCGCGCTCGCTGATCTCGGGCCCGAGCACGCGTCGGTCTACATCCTGGAGATCTACCCGCAGTCGCCGCTGGCCGCCGAGATCGCACGCCAACACTGGACCCGCGTGTCCGACGACGAGGCGGCGGACATGTATCTCGAGACGATGGCCAGTCTCGAGGCGGCGGGATACGAGCAGTACGAGATCTCCAACCTCGCGCGTCCCGGCCGGTGTTCCAGGCACAATCTCAAGTACTGGACCGACGGGGCGTGGGCGGGATTTGGCTGCGGTGCCCACTCGACAGTCGGGGACGAGCGGTGGAACAATGTACTATCCGTCCCCGAGTACCTGGCGCGCGTAGAGGAGGGCGGGTCGCCGGTGGCCGAGCGCCGACGCCGGACGGGCACCGAGCGGGTCGAGGAGGCGATGTTCATGGGTCTGCGCCTCGCACGCGGCGTGTCGCTCGCGCGGATTCGGGCCGATTACGGCCTGGACGTCGTGGCCCGGTGGGGTTCGCGGCTGGCGGTGTTCGAGGAGGCCGGCTTGCTGGAGCGCGACGAGCATCGGCTGCGGCTGACGCGCCGCGGGATGCTGCTGGCGAACGACGTAATGAGCGCTTTCATCGAGGCGGGCAGTACGGTAAAGTAACCGTCCTTCCGACCTGATTGGCCAAGGAGGCCTGCATGCGACTGACTTGGATCACGTTCGGTTCCCTCCGCCGCCCCGTTCTGGCGGGCCTGGTGCTGGTCCTCGCCTTCGTGTTCGGCGCCGCGAGCGGCGCGTTCGCGCAGGCGGCTCCCACGCAGGCGTCCGCTCCCGAGAAGCCAGCACTGGTATTCACGCACGATGCTGGCCTGATTCTCTTCTACATCAAGCCTGACAAGACGGCGGACTTCGAAGACCTGATGAACAAGCTCAAGGAAGGGCTTGCGAAGATGGACGCGCCGGAGGCCAAGCAGCAGGCCGCCAGCATGAAGCTCTTCAAGGGCACCGCGCCCAACGCGCAGATGACCATCTACGTGCTCATGGCCGATCCGATCGTCAAGGACGTCGAGTACTGGTTCCTGCCGATCCTCTACAAGGCCTACCCGAACGACGCGCAGGCCCTGTTCGCGAAGTGGCAGGACATCAAGGTCAATCCGGGCCAGCTGACGTTCGACCTCGCGTCGGTCCTGAAGTTCCAGTAAACGTCGCGCAGGCGGCCGGGGCGCCGGGCTGAGCGTCCGCAGCCTCGCATGCAGCTCGCGAACGCCAAGGCCGGATATCCGGGGGGCGCTCTGTCGCCCCCCGTTTTCTTGTACGCCGCGTCCCTCAAAACTTCACGTTCGCGCCCACGGAGAACCGGTGGACGTGGGCCGATCCGATGGGCGATCCCACCGGCCGCGTCGAGGCGGGCGGTGTTATAGTTGACGCGGGAATCCACTCCACCCTGGGCTCGTGCGCCGGGCGGCAGCCGACATGCTGCCGATCCCGAGGGAGGGCCCGCAGCCGATCGGGGCGACGACCATGGACTTCCGGACCAGCGAGCAGCAGGAGCTCCTCCGTCGGACCGTGCGCGAATTCGCCGAGGCCGAGATCGGTCCACACGTCATGGCGTGGGACGAAGCGCAGCACTTTCCGGTCGAGCTCGTGCCCCGCCTGGCGGCGCTGGGGCTGATGGGCATCCAGATCCCTGAGGAGTACGGCGGCGCCGGGATGTCCGCCGTCGACTACTGCATCTGCATCGAGGAGCTGGCTCGTGTCGACCCGTCGGTCGCCCTGATGGTGGCGGCGCACAACGGCCTGTGCACGTCGCACATCTTCATGTTCGGGACCGAGGCGCAGAAGCGCCGCTACGTGCAGCCGCTCGCGCGCGGTGAGCAGATCGGCGCGTGGGGCCTCACCGAGCCGCAGGCCGGCAGCGACGCGGGCGCCGTCCAGATGCGCGCCGTGCGCGGACCGGGCGGCTGGGTGCTCAACGGCTCCAAGGCGTTCACCACCCACGGCCGCGCCGGTCACGTCGTCGTCGCGATGGCCGTCACCGACCGGGCCGCCGGCCGCCACGGCATCTCGGCGTTCATCATCGAGCGCGGTACGCCCGGCCTGACGCCCGGTCGCAAGGAGAACAAGCTCGGGATGCGCGCGAGTGACACGAGCGAAGTCGTCTTCACCGACTGCGTCGTCGGCGACGGGCAGCGGCTCGGGCAGGAAGGGGAGGGATTCCTGAACGCGATGCGCGTCCTCGACGCCGGCCGGATCGGGATCGCGGCGCTCTCGGTCGGCCTCGCGCAGGGGGCCCACGAGGCCGCGCTGCGCTACGCGAAGCAGCGGCACCAGTTCGGGCGGGCAATCGCCTCGTACCAGGCCATCCAGTGGAAGCTGGCCGACGACGCGACGGCGATCGAGGCGGCGAGGCTGCTGACCTACCGGGCGGCGGCGCTCCAGGACGACGGCGCCGCGCGGACCACGCGCGAGTCGGCGATGGCCAAGCTGTTCGCCAGCGAGGCCGCCGTGCGGGCGGCCGAGAACGGCGTCCAGATCCACGGCGGCTACGGCTTCGTGAAGGACTACCCGGCCGAGAAGTACTTCCGCGACGTGAAGCTGACGACGATCGGCGAGGGCACCAGCGAGATCCAGCGGTTGGTGATCGCCAGGGAAATCCTTATATAATTCTCTCCTTTGTCCGCCACGCCGCGGACGCGAGGAGTGCTATGCCGGCTGAGATTGGCATCATCGGCGGCAGCGGCCTGTACGACATGGCCGAGCTGGCCGACCGCGAAGAGCTCACCATCAGCACGCCGTTCGGCGATCCGTCGGGCCCGTACGTGCTGGGCACGCTGCGAGGCCGCCGCGTGGCGTTCCTGGCCCGGCACGGCCGCGGCCACCACCTGATGCCGAGCGAGCTGAACTTCCGGGCGAACGTGTTCGGCTTCAAGACGCTCGGCGTCGAGCGGATCGTCTCGGCCAGCGCCGTCGGCAGTTTGAAGCTCGAGTACCCGCCGCAGGACATCGTCATTCCCGACCAGTTCTTCGACCGGACGAAGGGACGCGTCAGCACTTTTTTCGGCCGCGGGCTGGTGGCGCACGTGTCGTTCGCGCACCCGGTGTGCGGCCACCTCTCCTCCGCCGCGCACGCGGCCGCGGCGGCCGTCGGCGCCCGGGCGCACCTCGGCGGCACCTACGTGTGCATGGAAGGGCCGCAGTTCTCGACGCTGGCGGAGTCGCAGCTCTACCGGTCCTGGGGGATGGACGTCATCGGGATGACGAACCTCCAGGAGGCCAAGCTCGCCCGCGAGGCGGAGATCTGCTACGCGACGCTCGCCCTGGTCACCGACTACGACTGCTGGNNGACTGCTGGCACCCCGAGCACGACTCGGTGACGGTCGAGATGATCGTCGCCAATGTGATCCAGAACGCGAAGACGGCGCAGGCGATCATCGCCGAGACCGTCGGCCGCCTCGGCGGCGCGCGCACCAGCCCGTGCGCCACCGCGCTCGAGAGCGCGATCATCACCAGCCGCGACGCCATCCCGGCCGAGACCCGGGACGCGCTTGCGCCGATCGTGGGGAAGTATCTCTGACATGCGCATCATCGTCACCGGTTCGATCGCCTACGACTACCTGATGTCGTTCCCGGGGAGTTTC
>PMKG01000220.1 GCA_003157675.1 Acidobacteriota bacterium | reverse complement strand
CCGCGGTAGCGCTTCCAGGTGCGGAACTCGCGGAACACGCGGTTGTAGGCGAGCTGCTGGCCGTCGGGCGAGTAGGACGCGAAGCCGCCGCGCGGCAGCGGCAGCTCCTCGAGCGGGCCGCCGTTCACGCTGGCGAGATAGAGCTTGCCGAGGAAGTCGTTCCAGTCGATGCGGCGCGACCGGAACAGGACGTGCGAGTCGTCCTTCCAGCCAATCACCAGGTTGTTCGGCCCCATCCGGTCAGACACTTCGTCGCGGGAGAGCGTGGCCGTCCATGTCAGGCGCTTCGGCACGCCGCCCTGCGACGGCATGAGGTAGACCTCGGTGTTGCCGTCGTACTGGCCGGTGAAGGCGAGCGACTTCCCGTCGGGGGAGAAGCGCGCGAACATCTCGAACCCGACGTCGCTCGTCAGGCGGCGGGCGACGCCGCCGGTCGCGGCGACGGTGTAGAGGTCGCCGGCGTAGGTGAAGACGACCTGGTTTCCATGGATCGCTGGGAAGCGGAGCAGCCGCGCCTCGGGGGCCTGGGCGCTCGGGCCGGTGTGGCCCGCCAGCACGAACGACAGGACGATGGCGAGGAATAGAAGACGTTTCATGACCACAAACTATACCTCCACTCGCGAAGGGTGCGCGCCGGACCATCCGGCCGTCGGCTATGATGGGCGGTCGAACAACAAGGACTCCCGTGGAATTCGAGCCGCAGGCGATCGTATTAGACGAGAACGAACCGGTCGGGGATGGCGGTGAGCCGCGCCTGTTCGGCGTGCCGCGCACCGTGCTGGCGCTGTCGGCGACGCACGGCGTCAACGACGTCTTCATGAACATCTACGCGCCGCTGCTGCCGATGTTCATTCTGCGGATGGATCTGTCGCTGACCGCGGCCGGGGTGATCGCGGCGGCCATCCAGATCGCCGGTTCGTTCGCGCAGCTGGTGTTCGGCCCGCTCGCCGACCGCTGGCGGCCGCGGATGCTGGCCGTCCTTGGTCCCCTCCTCGCCGTCGGCGTCACCAGCCTCGCCGGCCTGGCGACGACCCCCCTGATGCTGGGGACGATTCTCGTGATTGGCTGTCTTGGCAGCGCCGCCTTCCACCCGACGGCGGCGGCCATGGTCAACCGGATCGGCGGCGCACGGCGCGGCACGGCGATGTCGGTACACGTCACCGGCGGCGCGATGGGCAACGCCATCGCGCCGATGCTGTTCGCGCCCTACGTGCAGGCCTTCGGCCTGACGCGGACGCCGTGGCTCGCGCTGCCGGCGCTGGCCCTGTTGTACGGGATCATGAGAGGCGTTCCCGACGTGCGCCTGTCACACGCTCACGCGCCGACAGGGTTCGGCGCCCTCAAACCCTACGCCGGGCCGCTCGTCCTGCTCTGGTCGGCCGTGGTCGTGCGGACGGTGGTCTCGATCGGCTACTCGACGTTCCTGCCGGTGCTGATGACCAGGCGCGGCATGTCGATGTCGGAG
This sequence comes from Acidobacteriota bacterium, assembly GCA_003157675.1. GTDB lineage: Bacteria > Acidobacteriota > Vicinamibacteria > Vicinamibacterales > Fen-181 > FEN-299. The sequence continues at coordinate 4,054 of PMKG01000220.1, read as the reverse complement.
GCGGGGTTCGTCGTCGGCGCCTACCTGGTGTCGGGGAGCGTCGGCGGCCTCGCCGGCGGCCCGCTGGCGGATCGCTCCGGCCCGCGGAGGGTCATCGCCTGGTCGCTGGCGCTGTCGGTGCCGCTGCTGCTCGCGGCGCTCGTCGTCCCCGGCGTGCCCGGGCTGCTGCTGCTCACGGCCGGCGGGTTCTTCCTCGGATCGACGCTGCCGGTCAACATCGCCTACGCGCACGCCATCGCGCCGGTGGCCACCGGCACGGTGTCGTCGCTGATGCTGGGCGTCGCGTGGGGTGTCGGCGGCCTCGCCGTGCCGCTGGTCGGAATGGTCGGTGACGCGGTCGGGCTCCAGACCGCGCTGCTGATGCTTGGCGTCCTGCCGGCGTTCGCCGCGCTGCTGACGCTGCGGTTGCCCGAGCGCGCGTCGCATACCGTTCGGCAACCCTAAAGGGTCGCCCTACAACAGGATTCGGATTCGCCCTGCCGGACCGTGTGTAGGGCGGGCCTTCAGGCCTGCCTCGGGTAAGACCGTGCGTAGGGCGGGCCTTTAGGCCTGCCGGCCAGGCCTGAAGCCTTGAGCCCTGAGCCCGCCTACCCGCGGCGGTACACAATCGCCACCACCGTCTTGTCGTCGCCGCCCATGTTCACCGTCAGGCCGTAGGGGCGGTCCTTCGGGATCTCGATCTGCGATTTGCCGGCGCGACCGGTTAGCTGCTCCCAGATCGTGACCGCCTGGTGCACGCCCGTGGCCCCCGTCGGATGTCCCCATCCGACGAGGCCCCCGGTCGTGTTGAACGGCACGCGGCCGCCGCGCGCCGTCTGGCCGGCCAGCACGTAGTCCGGCCCCTCGCCGGGCTTCGCGAGGCCGATCGCCTCGACCGCCAGGATGCCGGCGATCGTGAAGCAGTCGTGCGTCTCGACCGTCGCGAGTTCGCCGACGGAAATGCCCGCTGAAGCCAGCGCCTTCTCCACGGCCCGGGCCGTCGTCTCGAGGCGCGTCAGGTCCGCCGGCGGAACGGTGAGATCCGCCTCGGCCTGTCCGATGCCCACGATCTCGACGGCATCGCCGGTCGAGATCCCGGCCCGCTTCAATCCTTCCTCCGACGCGATCGCGATCGCCGACGCGCCGTCCGACACCTTGGAGCAGTCGAACACGGTCAGGTGATCGACAAACGACGACGGGTTCGGCTCGCCAAGCGCGACCGCCTCCAGATCCGCCGTCCTGTTCTCGAACTCCTGCGCGGTCGGGCAGAGGCGCGCGTTCTCGATCGCGTTGCGGTACCACCGCGCCATCGCCTTGCGCGTCCGCTCGCGCCCGTACTTCTCGTAGTAGGCGCCAGCGCGGTCGCTGAACTTGCCGGGGAAGAAATACGCGTGGCCCGTCCTCCGCTCCTGGCTCCAGCCGGCCGTTGCCAGGATGTCGGCGCCGTAGATCGCCTTGACGGTGTTCTGCACCTCGACGCCCACGGCCAGCGCCATCTCGGCCGTCTCGGCCAGGACCGACTTGACCCCCGTGGCGAGCGCGAGCGCGCCCGAGGCGCACGCCCCCTCGACCCGCGTGCACGGCTTCCACAGCAGCCCCTCGTCGATCGAGGGGATGAACGCCGCCAGGTTCCCCTGGCTGTTGAAGCGCGCGGCCATGAAGTTGCCGATCACGCCTTCGTCGATGTTCGCGGCGCCGCCGACCTGCGCGAGCGTGCCGCGACCTGCCTCGCGGATGTAGTGCTCGAGGCCCGGCCTCGGCTTCTTCGGATGAAACTCCTTGCGGCCGGTGCCCATCGACACCGTGTTGAAGCCGGCCGTCATGTAGACCTTGCGTCGCAGCTTGTTCATACCTTCATCACCCGAAATAAGCATTGATCGGGCCGTAGGCGTGGAAGAAGCCCGTCAGCAGCACCTGGTTGACGTCGTCCGCATTCCTGGCGACCCCGTCGCTCACGAGCTTCAGCCCGATCTCGCGCGACCGCGCGCCGTAGGCGAGCGCCAGCTCGGCGCCTGAGGTCTTCACCGACTTGAGCGCGCCGAAGAACTGCGAGAGCCTTGCATCCTTCGCCTTGTCGCGCACCACGTCCTTCCAGGCGACGGCCGGCTCGGGCAGCGGGCCGAGCCGCGCGTCGCACGCCGCCTGGAAGTCGGAGAGCGGCACGTATTTCTTCGCGTTCGGGTCGTAGACGCCGACGATCTTTCCCTTGGCGTACTGGAGGAACCCGTCCTTCTGGGACCCGTCGTGGTTCTGTCCGCCGCCGACGCCGAGCGCCATGAAGCGATCGACGAGCGCGCTGTGCAGGTTGGCGCCAGGGAGCCGCGGGTTCATGACCGCCATGATCAACTGGCAGACGTCGATACCGACGTAGTCGGCGAGCTGGAAGATGCCCATCGGACGGACGAGGAAGTCCTGGCTGACCCGGTTTACCGAATACACGGCCTCGACGAAGGGCATCGTGGCCGCGAGGCGTTCGACCTCGGCCACGCCGTGCAGCAGGTCGCGCATGAAGTGCCCGTTGCCGATGAAACCGGCCACGTCGGCCGACGGCACCACGACCTTCCGGAGGCTCTTGCAGAGCGTCGTCGCGAAGGTCGCCACCTCGTCCGAGGTCGATCGGCCGCGGATGAGTTCCACCAGCTTCTGCACGGCCGGCGGGTTGTAGAAATGGAACCCCATGACGCGGCCGTCGAGCCGGGCTTTCCCCGCGATCTCCTCGATCGGAATCGACGAGGTGTTGGTGAACACCCACGGCTGACGCGGGTTGTCCGACGCCGTTTTCGCAAACAGCTTCAGCTTGAGGTCGAGGTTCTCCGGGGCGGCTTCGAAGATGATGTTCGCCTCGGCCGCCGCCTCCAGCATCGTCGTCGGGCGGACGATGTCGAGGACGTCAGTGACGTACTGCCGCACGATATCGGAGTTGTCGATGAGGTCGGCGCGGTCGGCATACACCTTCCGGAGCGCGACGATCTTCTTCTCGGCCGCCTTCTGCACCTGCTCGCGGAGGTACTTCACGAGGCCGGAGAGGACCGCGTGCGAGACGTCCACGGCGTGCAGGACGAATCGCCGGGACGGGGACCGCAGGGCGGTGTCCGCCATCTCCATTGCCACCAGGAGCACGATGCCGCTGCCCATCTTGCCTGCAGCGCCCAGCACCGCCACGTTCTCGAGCCGCTCGGAATAGTCCATACACCTCCGGCACCGACGCTTTCGGGGAGCGGGTCAACGGTGGTGCCGTCAACACTTTACCGTACAGACGAAGGGCCGGATGCGGCATTCCGCACCCGGCCCTGAATCCTGAATCCCGATTCCCGAATCCTATTTGAACATCGGATCCGGGCTCACCGTCAGCTTCTTGGTGGCGACTTCCTTGCCGTCAACCGTCAGCGTGACCTTGTAGACACCGGCATCAACCGTCAGGCCGCCGAAGCCGCGGCCACCGCCGCCGCCACCGCCGCCGCCACCACCCGCGCCGCGGCCGCCGGCTGCCGGCGCACCTGCGGTCACGCGGTTCAGGCCCCAGAACTGGGTCTGCAGACCCTTCTTCGCCATGGGGGTGAACTCGGCGATCGCGCCTCCCTCTAGGTCCTTGATCGTGATCTTCACGTCCTTCGCGTCTGTCTTCAGGTAGTAGTAGATGTTCTGGCCGACGCGCGGATTGTCGGCCTTCGCCATCTCGCCAAGCGTGTCGCCACGGCGCTCGTAGCGGTTCCACTTGATCGTGTTCTTGATGTCGAACAGGTGCGCGGGTTCCTGGAAGACCGCGGCCGTAAACTCCTTGATCGGGCCGATGTCCACCACCCAGAAGCCGCGGCCGTAGGTGGCGATGGCCATCTCGCGGTCACGCTTCTGAATGGCCATGTCGCGGATCACGGTGTTGGGCGCGCTCGTCGAGAACGCGGACCAGGTCTTGCCCTCGTCGATCGTCACGTAGATCCCCTTCTCCGTCCCAAGGTACAGGACGTTGGCGTTGTCGGGATCCTGCTCGACGTCGAAGATGGCGTTGTCCATCCCGCCGCTGATGTTGGTCCACGTCTTGCCGAGGTCCTTCGTGACGAACAGCCAGGTCTTGTCC
>PMKG01000333.1 GCA_003157675.1 Acidobacteriota bacterium | reverse complement strand
CGTCATGCAGGAGTCGGCGCAGGCCGCGATGAGCTACGTCCGGTCGAGGGCCGAGGAGTTCGGCATCCCGAGGGACTTCAACCGCCACAGCGACGTCCACATCCACGTGCCCGAAGGGGCGATCCCGAAGGACGGTCCGTCGGCCGGCATCACGATGGCGACGGCGCTCGTGTCGGCCCTGACCCGCGTGCCGACGCGCAAGGACGTGGCGATGACGGGCGAGATCACGCTGCGCGGCAAGGTGCTGCCGATCGGCGGCGTGAAGGAGAAGCTGCTCGCCGCGCACCGGGCCGGCATCAGGACGATCGTGCTGCCCAGGGAGAACGAGAAGGACCTGGCCGACATCCCCAAGCTGGTGCTCGACGTGATGGAGGTCCACCTGGCCGAGACGATGGACGAGGTGCTGAAGATCGCGCTCGCCGAGCCGCTGCCGCCGCCGCTTCCCCACCGGGACCCGGCGCACGACGCCGTCGTCGACGACGTGGACGATACCAGGACGCACTAGACACGTTGGGGTCAGGGGTCAGGGGCTGGAGACAGCCTCTTCCCCCCCCGATCCCCGAATTCCGATCCCCGATCCCTATCACGCCGTCACACTGCCATACATGGCCCGCCGCAACGTCTCCGCCGAATTCGTGACGAGCGCCGTCGGTCCACGCGACTTCCCCACCGACGGCCGGCCCGAGGTCGCGCTGGTCGGCCGGTCCAACGTCGGCAAGTCCAGCCTGATCAACGCGCTCGTCCGGCAGGACGTCGCGCGCACGAGCAGCACCCCCGGCAAGACGCGCCAGGTCAACGTCTACCGCGTGTCCCCCGGCAGCGGTCATCCCTTCTACCTGATGGACCTGCCCGGTTACGGCCATGCGGGCGGCGGGGAGAAGGCGCGGGAGGAATTCAGCGGCATGACGTCGCTGTACTTCGGCAGCCGGACCGGCAGCCACGAACGTGGGCACACACCGTCTGCGACGCCGTTCTCCACGCTGCACGGCGTCGTCCTCACCATCGACGCGCGCCATCCCGGCATGTCGAGCGACGTCGACGCCTGGCACTGGCTGGCGTCTCTCGGCGTGCCATACCTGCTCGTCGCCACGAAGATCGACAAGCTGACGCAGGCGGAGAGGGCCAGGCTCCCGAAGACCTGCCTGGAGGTGTTCGGCCACGCGCCGCTCGCCGTCTCGGCCCTCAAGGGAGTGGGCCTGGACGAGCTCTGGCAGCAACTGCATGCCTTGGCAGTGTGACAGCGTGACTGGCCCTGAGCCCTGAGCCTGAGGAGATGAGCGCAGTGCAGTACCGTGTCTTCCCCCGTACCAATTGGCGAGTCTCCGAAATCGGCTACGGCACCTGGGGCATGGCGGGCTGGACCGGCTCCGACGATGCCGAGTCGCTGCAAGCGATGGAACGGGCGCTCGCCCTGGGCTGCAACTTCTTCGACACGGCGTTTGCTTACGGCTCCGGCCACAGTGAGCGGCTGCTCGGGCGGCTGCTCCGCGGCTGGCGGGGCGAACACGTGTACGTCGCCACCAAGATCCCGCCGAAGAACGGACGCTTCCCCGGCCGCGCCGACGATCCCCTCGCGGACGTGTTTCCCGCCGGGCACATCCGCGAGATGACGGCGAAGAGCCTTGAGAACCTCGGCCTCGACTGCGTGGATCTGCAGCAGCTCCATGTCTGGTCCGACGCGTGGGCCGGGGACGAGCGGTGGCAGCGCGCCGTCGACGACCTGAAGCGCGAAGGGCTCATCAGGGCGTTCGGCATCAGCCTGAATCGGTGGGAACCGACGAGCGCGACGAAGGCTCTCCGCACGGGCCTGGTCGACTCCGTCCAGGTCGTCTACAACGTCTTCGACCAGAATCCCGAGGACGAGCTGTTCCCGCTGTGCCGCGAGCTGAACGTGGCGGTCATCGCCCGCGTGCCGTTCGACGAGGGCGGCCTGACCGGTGCGCTGGCGAAAGACGCAACGTTCCCCGAAGGCGACTGGCGGACGACCTACTTCAAGCCCGAGAATCTCCGCGCGACGCTGGACCGGGTCGAGAGGCTGAAGGCGGAAGTGCCGGAGGACATGACGCTGCCCGAGCTGGCGCTGCGGTTCATCCTCGAACACCCCGCGGTGACGACCACGATTCCCGGCATGAGGAAGGTCAGCCACGTCGAGGCGAGTTTGGCCGCCAGCGACGGCCGCCGCCTGCCGCCGGCGCTCCTCGACGAGCTGCGGAAGCACCGCTGGGAGAGGACGCGGGCACGCTAGGCTCAAGACTCAGAGCTCAGGCCGTCCCTGAGCCCTAAGCCCTGAGCCTTGAGCCGTCTTGTGCTAGAATTGGTGGTTCGGATCACTCAGAAGGAGTTCGACGTGAAGGAAGGTATCCACCCGAAGTACAAGGAAGTCGAAGTGCGGTGCGCGTGTGGTGCGACCTGGAAGACCCGGTCCACCAAGGACGAGCTCCGGCTGGAAATCTGCTCGCAGTGCCACCCGTTCTTCACCGGCCGTCAGAAGCTGATCGACACCGAGGGCCGCGTGGAGCGGTTCACCAAGAAGTTCGGCGCGCAGACCTCCGAGGCCCGCAAGCAGGCCGAGAAGGCAAAGAAGGCGTCCGCCAAGACCCCCGAGGCGCCTGCGCCGACGGCGTAGCCCGCCGTCGCAGGGCACCCGAAGACCGATTCCGGAGAACGGAGGGCGGGCAGATCAGCCGCCGTTCTCCATCTCCATCTCGCCACGCCACGTCCCCGGGACTCTCCCCTCTCTTCTCCGAATCTCTACGGTTCTTCCCGTCAACGTCCCCACTGCCTGTTATCCTCTTGCCGAGCGGATGGCCCGCGCGTGTCGAATCATCGAGGTGACGTATGCAGTGCACGCCGGAAGTGCTGAAGGCGGTCCCCCTCTTCGCATTGCTCGACGACGAGGAGGCGGGAGTATTGGCCGGACAGGTGGAGGTGCGGGAGTTCGCGCCGAGACAGCGCATCTACAAGATCGGCGATGCCGGCGGACGCGCCTATGTCCTGGTCTCGGGATGCGTGGAAGTCACCACGGTCGACGAGGATCAGCAGGAGGTGGTCATCGACCGGCCGAGAGACGGCGACTTCTTCGGCCTCGCGTCGATGCTCGAAGCCACGCCGCACGAAACCGGGGCGACGGCCGTCGACGCCACGGTGTGCATCGAAGTGGACCGCAACGACATCACCGTCCTCCTCCAACGCAAGCCGATGGCCGGCATGGACATGCTGGCGGTGACCGCGCGCCAGTTCCATTCCGCCCAGCAGCTCGTGCGCCTCCGCACCCTGCGCAGCCCGAATGACGTGATCGAGGCGGAAGCCACGCTGGCCGAGCGCATCGCCGACCTCGTCGCCCACTTCGGCGGCTCCTGGCGCTTCATCATCTCGTTCGGCGTCGTCCTGGTGGCGTACACGTTCCTGAACGTGCGGCTGGGCCGTTCGGCGTGGGACCCTTACCCGTTCATCCTGCTGAACCTGTTCCTGTCGATGCTGGCGGCCATCCAGGCGCCGGTCATCATGATGAGCCAGAACCGGCAGGACACGAAGGACCGCCTGCGCGGCGAACTCGATTTCCAGGTGAACCGGCGGGCCGAGTCGGAGATCCTGGGCGTGGCCGGGCGGCTGAACCGGCTGGGCGAGCAGGTCGGCGACCTGCAGGACCTGATCCGGGAACGCCTGCCCCGCGAAGGTGCGGGCCAGACGTTCTAGTCGATCGGCGCCACGCCCTCGCCGAGCTTCCTCGACAGCCGACCGAGCCGGTGCCTGACTTCGTCCACACGTTTCGCATCGTCGGCCAGCTCGAGGGCAGAGAGCGCGAACTCGCGCGCCTGCCGCAAGTTCTTCACGCGGTGCTCGTGGTGAACGGCCAGCGCTGAGAGCGCCTCGCGGCGACGCTCGGCGTCAATGCCCGACATCCCGGCCAGCTCCTCCCAGGCGGCCGCCGCCTCGTCGAAGCGCCTGGCCCGTCGCCGGTGCAGCGCCAGCCAGTGCAGCGCGTCGGCCCTGGCCATTCCCTCCGGCTCGCGCTCGAGCGTCCCGTCGCCGAGCGCCGCGACCGTGAAGCAGTGTTCGGCGTCTTCGAACCGACCGAGCGATTCGAAGAGCCGGCCGAGCGCCAGGCTGTCGTGGCGTTCGCGCGCGGCGCCTGCTCCCGTTTCAACCATTTCGAGAACCACCGCGGCCACCGCGCCGAGCGACACCAGGTCCAGCCGGTTGTGCTCGAGCACGGCGGCAAGGCCGCTGGCATTGCCGGTCCGCGTATAGCCAAAGTAGCGCGCCGGGATCTCCCACCCGGGCACGTCGTCCTGGCGATGGAGGCCGAGAATATCGCGCTCGATCGCGGTCAGGGCGCAGCTGTTGGGCGATTCGTCGATCAGGCTTGCGGCTTGCGACCTGCGACTTGCGGCGGTGTCACGCGTGACAAGGCCGCGAGCCGCAAGCCGCGAGTCGGGAGCCGGCGCCCGGCGCTTCCAAAGTCTCCGCGCCGGAAAAAGCATGTCCACGTGCGGCATTCCCCCGAACGGTGACCTGAGCCGGTGCATCTGGTACCGGGTGTCGATGAGCGGCACGTCGAACGCGCGGCCGTTGTACGTCACCAGCACCGTCCGGTCAGCCTCGTCGCCAGACGCGAGTTCCTCTTCGACCGCGTGCAGCAGCGCGCGCTCCTCGCCGAAGCCGCGGAGGAAGAACTGCCGTGTCCGGAATCCCTCGTCGTCGAAATACCCGAACCCGACGAGAAAGGCGTAGGTGCCTGCGCCGCCGCTGAGGCCGGTCGTCTCGAGGTCGAAACAGACGAGCCGCGGCCTGGGGCCCGCCCCAGGCATGGCCGAGGCCGGCCCGTGCCGGTCGAGGAACCACGGCAGCGCGCCGAGCGACGCCCGCGCGGCGGACAGGTAACGCTCGATGAGGTGGTGCCCGTGTCTTCCAGATGCCGGGTAGTGCCGGTCGACGACGACGCACGCGCCGTGGGCGCCGTCGAGCACCGTGGCGCCCAGCACGTCGAGGACGCCGGCCGAGGCCTCGGCGGCCGCGCAGCGTGCGGCAAAGGCCGCCTCTTCGTCGCCTTCGGCCGCATGCGTGCCCTGGCGGGGTGAAGCCGAGCCGCCCGGCGCGGGCGTCTGCCTGTTCTTCAGGATCTCCTGGATGCGGGCGGCGAGAGAGGCACGGTCCACAGGATTGATTGTACGGCTAGCCGACGCGCGCGAGGATGTCGAGCGCGACCCGCTTGGCCAGCGGCCCGACCTCGCCGAGCGGCCCCACGCACGACGGGCAGCCCGACTCGCACGGACAGGTGGCGATGAGGTCGCGCGTCTTCTCGACGAGCGACTGGCGCATCGAGAACAGCGGCTCGGACAGGCCGATGCCGCCCGGGTAGTTGTCGTAGACGAACACGCGCGGCTCGTCGTAGTCGACCGGCGCCTGGCCGGCGGCGCGGCCGCGGCCGAGCCGTGCGACGGCGCCCGACGCTCCGCTCCCGCCGGCCACGACGGCCTCCTGCGGCACGTCCGCCGCGCGGCCGTTGCCGATCGACACGCCGATGTCGTGGCGGTCGCACATCAGCAGGAACTGCGCGACCTGGCGCATGGCGAACGCGAGGCCGACGACGCCATCGCGCCGGTCGTCGCCGCCGTAGGGCAGCGACGTCATCACCGCCCGGGGAATGGTGAACCAGCAGCCGGTCGTGTGCATCTCCTGTTCGGGCAGATCCAGCTCGCCGGACCCGACGTTCTCGTTCGTGTAGAACTTGATCTTCTTGAAACCGACGACGCGCGAGACGACGTGGACCTCGCCGTGGGCCCAACCGTTCGCGCGTGACGGCGCAGGGCTGAAGCCCTGCGCTATCTGAATCGGAGGCCTGACGGGGGCAGTCTCGAACGTGTCGAGAATGGTGACCCGGTCGTAGCGGATCGCGTCGGTGTAGTAATCGCACTCCACCTGGCGGACAAACGCCTTGCGGTTCTCGAAGTCGAGCTTCTCGACCTGGTAGAGCGTGCCTTCGACGATGTAGATGGCCTTCTCGTGCAGGGTCGAGGGCGCGCTCGTGAAGTCGGTCTCGCCGATGACGCGCGTGTGGTCGGTCGTGTCGAGGACGACGAAGTTGTCCGACGACACCGACCGCAGGCTGATGGCGTCAGCCGGGTACGACTCGTTCGTCCAGTGCCAGTGCGCTTCCTCGTCCGGCGCCTGCCCCTCCGCCAGGTGCACGAGCCCTTCCTCGGAGAGGATCTGCAGGATGTCCTGCACGCTCTCGCGCCCGAACACCTCGCGGGCGCCGAACGGCAGCTCGAAGGCAGCGCACTTGATGTGCGCGACCAGGATCTGCAGGTTGTCCGGGTTGATGAGCGCGTGTTCGGGCGAGGCGTCGAAGAAATACGACGGATTGCGGACGACGTACTGGTCGAGCGGGGCGCTGCTCGCCACGAGCACGGCGGCCGACTGGCCGGCGCGTCGGCCGGCGCGGCCGGCACGCTGCCAGGTCGCGGCGATCGTGCCCGGGTATCCCGCGAGCACCGCGACGTCGAGCGCGCCGATGTCGATTCCCAGCTCGAGCGCGCTGGTGGCCACGACGGCGCGGACGTCGCCGTCGCGCAGCCCTTTCTCGATCTCGCGCCTCCGGTTCGGCAGGTAGCCTCCCCGATACCCTCTGACGGCATCGTCCGCGCCGGGCGGCCCCTGGATCGTGTCCTTCAGGTAGCGCGTCAGGATCTCGGTCACCAGCCGGCTCTGCGCGAACACGATCACCTGCAGGCCGCGACGGAGGAACTCGAGGGTGACGCGACGGGTTTCCTGCGTGTAGGACCGGCGGATGCCGAGCTGCCTGTTGACGATCGGCGGGTTGACGAAGAAGAAGAACTTCTCCCCGCGCGGCGCGCCGCTCTCCTCGACCAGCTCGAACGGCCTCTCGGTCAGCCGCTCGGCCAGCTCCTTCGGGTTGGCGATGGTCGCCGAGGAACAGATGAAGATCGGGTCGGAGCCGTAGTGCTGGCAGATGCGGCGCAGCCGGCGCAGGACGTTGGCGAGGTGGCTGCCGAACACGCCGCGATAGGCGTGCAGCTCGTCGATGACG
>PMKG01000251.1 GCA_003157675.1 Acidobacteriota bacterium | reverse complement strand
ATCCGATCCGGTTGACCCGTCGGTCGAACAGCGCGGAGACGAGCTGCGGGAAGAGCAGCACGAACACGAGGTCGCTCGTGAAGAACCAGAGCGCCTGCACGCTCTGCACCCCGAGCGCCATCACGGTGGCCGCGGTCCCGAGCGCCACGACCACCGTCCGGATCAGCCTCGAGAGCTGCGCCGGCGAGAGGTTCGGCCGCCAGAGCCGGTAGACGCCGTTCCACGCGATCATCGAGCCGGCGGAGAGAATCGACGCGCTGAAGCTCGACGTCACGGCGCCGATGATCGCGCCGAGGCCGAGCACGCCGACCCAGCCCGGCGTCAGGTATCGCAGGACCATCGGCAGCGTCTCGGCCGGATGCGCGGCGATCTGGGCGCCGAGCGCAGACGGCCAGTGGTGCGCGAACGCCGCGATGCCGAGCAGCAGCGGCGGAATCGTGAACCCCATCGTCAGCAGGCCGGCGAGGATGGAGTGCCACTGCGCCTTCGCCGGCGTCTGGCACGAGAGCACGCGCTGGAAGTAGCAGTTCCACGGGATCCCGCCGAGCACCAGCATCGCGCTCACGTCCCACCAGTTGACGATCGCGGGCGCCGTCCAGCCGAACAGGCCCGGCGTCGAGGGCGGAATCACCGACGCGCCCGAGGGCCGCGTGGTCACGTAGGTGGCCCACGCTGCGTGCAGGCCGCCGACGGCGTGGAACACGACGGGCACCGCCACCAGCAGTCCGAGGGCCACCAGGCCGAGCTGGAATGCGTCGGTATAGGCGACCGACCACATGCCGCCGAGCACGGTGTAGGTGGTGACGACCACCGCCGACATCACGATCGCGGTCGTCAGCGGCAGGCCGAGCATCACGCCGAACGTCGACCCGACCGCCACCAGCAGCTCGGCGCTCCAGAACACCTCGCCGGCGAGCGCGGGCAGCGTCAGGACCATGGCCCAGCGGGGGCCGAACCGGGCCTCGAACGGATCGATGAGCGTCGTGAATTCCAGCCGGCGCATCCGCCGGGCGAACACGAGACCGCCGATGATCAGGCTGGCGCCGAAGCACAGGCCGCCCTGGGCGCCGAGCGGGAGGCCCGACTTGACGGTGCCCTCGACGGTGCCGAGCAGGTAGCCGCCGTCGACCCACGTCGCGGTCATCGTGAGCACGGCGAGCCAGAGCGGCATGGCCCGGCCGGCCACGAGCAATTCGCTCCAGCCGCCTTTAAGGGCCTTCCGCGCCCCGGCGACGCCGATCCAGAGGAAGACGACGTAGAGAGCGACAACGGCGGCAACAGCCATAGTGCGGCTGCACATGGTAGCGCAGGACGGGCGAAAGGCGGGAAGGGGGCAGGGCGGGTCTGAAGACCCGCCCTACGGTCGAAGGTACAGACTACTCGGCCGCCGGCGTGGTCGTGGCCTCGCCTTCGGACTTGGCGGCGCCGAGCGCCACGATCTTCACCTTCACGTGCGCCGGCACGTCGTGGTGGATCTTGACGGCGACTTCGAACTCGCCCAGCTGCTTCAGCGGCTCGGGGAGGACGATCTTCCGCTTCTCGATCTCGAACCCCTTCCCGGCGAGCGCTTCGGCGATGTCGGCGCCGGTCACCGACCCGTAAAGGGCTTCGTGCTCGCCCACGCGGCGGGCCATGACGATCTCGGCGGCGGCCAGCTTGATGGCCATCGCCTCGGCGTCCTGCCGCTCGGCCAGCTCGTGCGCCTCGGCGACCTTGCGCTCGCGCTCGATCTGGCGGCGGTTCTGGTCGTTGACCACCAGCGCCAGCTTCCGCGGCAGCAGGAAGTTCCGGGCGTAGCCGTTTGCGACCTTCACGACGTCGCCGCGGCGCCCGAGATTCTCGACGTGTTCACGCAGAATGACTTCCATGGTCCGTCACCTCTCAGTCCGTCACGTAGGGCACGAGGGCCAGCTGCCGGGCCCGCTTGATGGCGGTCTGCAGCGCGCGCTGGTGCGGCGCGCACACGCCAGAAATCCGGCGCGGGAGGATCTTGCCGCGGTCGGGGACGAACGGCATCAGCATCCGCACGTCCTTGTAGTCGATGTAGTCGATCTTCTCGGAGCAGAACTTGCACACCTTCCGGCGCCGGAAGAGCGATCGCCGCTGCCCGGGTCCCTTGTCGGCGCTCGCGCCACGCGCGCCGCCGCGCCCGCGCCCGCCACCGCCACCGCCCCGTCTCTGTTCGTCAGCCATGGCTATACCTCGTCGCGGAAGAAGCCGCCGTTGTTGTCGGACGTGATGCCGGTTGCGTCACCCTCGCCCGCGGGCGGGCCGGTTCGCACCTTGCGGCGGGACCGGGTCCGCTCGGCCGCACGGAGCTCTTCGTCCACGCGGACCACGAGGTACCTCAGAATCTTCTCGCTGACGCGGAGCCTGCGTTCGAGCTCCTTCATCAGCTCGCCCGTTCCGTTGATGAGCTCGAGGACGTAGACGCCCTCTTTGTGGGGCCCGATTTCGTAGGCCATCTTGCGGCGGCCCCAGTTCTCGGACTTCACCAGCTCGCCGCCGATCCGGGCGATGATGGCCTCGACCTGCGCGTGCAGGTCGGTGACCTCCTGCTCGGTCGCGTCCGGCGACACGATGTAGACGAGTTCGTACTGTCTGGACGTGCTCATGCTTCTCCTTCTGGACGTCGTCGTGCAACGGCCACCACAGCGGTGGCAAGGAGCCGAATTGTCAATTCCGTGCAGATTGACTCGGCTGGATTCGCTCCTGACTGCGTGATCTGCTCTTCCCTAGTCCCCCGTCCCTCGTCCCTCGTCCCTGTCATCCGCAGCGTCGGGCCCGTTGAAGCGGTTCATCACCCGCTCGATCCCTTCGGCCACGAAGAGCTCGCCCGCGTCGGCGGCCCGCCCGACGGTCTCGGCCACTACCGGCCGCTCCTCGTCGTCGAATCCGGCGAGCACGTAATCGGCCAGGTCGCGCCGGGGGTCGCCGCGGCCGATGCCGACGCGCAGCCTGGCGAACCCGGCGGTCCCCAGCTGCTCGACGATCGACCGGAAACCGTTGTGGCCTCCCGCCGACCCCGACGGCCGCGCCCTGAGCCGCCCGAGCGGCAGGTTCACGTCGTCGGCGATCACGAAGATGTCGTCGAGCGCGATCCGAAAGTACCGCGCGATCTCGGACACCGCGAACCCGCTGGCGTTCATCATCGTCAGCGGCTTGAGCAGCAGCGTGCCCTCGGGGCCGAGCGTGCGGACCCTCGCGATGAGTCCGTCGGCCGGCGCCGCGTCGAAGGCGACCCCGCCGCGCCGGGCCAGCTCGTCGGCCACCGCGAACCCGATGTTGTGCCGCGTCTCCCGGTACTTCCGTCCCGGGTTGCCCAGGCCGACGATGAGTTTCATTACTTCTTCGGCTTGGCCTCGGTCTTGACCTTGGCCTCGGCCTCGCCCTCGTCTTCCTTCTCGAGCTTGCCCTTCTTGATGACCTCGGGCTCCGCGGCGGGAGTGGCT
>PMKG01000171.1 GCA_003157675.1 Acidobacteriota bacterium | reverse complement strand
CTTCGTGGCCAACAACGACGCCGCGACGCCGCCCGCGGATCGCCCAGACCCCGTCCTCCCCGACGCGCTCGGCGTCCTCCATCGGATGGGCGTCGGCGTGGTGACCACCGCCGCGCTATTCAAGTTGTGGCGGCTGTCGCTCGACGATCAGCCGAAGGCGCGGCAGGCCCTCGAGCGCCTGCACGCGCAGGACGGCGGTCCGTTCGTCCTGTCGTCACGCTGAGGCCATCGTCGGGCCGGGGCGAACCGGGGTGGCGCTTCCGCCGCGGCGAGGCCTTACCGTACCCGCGAGCCCAGTCGGACGTACGCCCAGGCGAAGAGCAGGAGGAAGGCGACGTCGGCGACGGCGAACGGCTTCCAGACCCACGGGAGGCCCGCCGTGAGCCAGTGGTAGATGACGACGCCGGAGTACGAGACCTTCAGGAGCATCCCGTAGGGGATGAGTTCCCGGTACTTCGCGGGGTTCCTCGCCACGGCGATGAACATCAGCGCGAAGACGACCAGAAGGGCCGCCGGGAACTGCACGTACCCCGGGTGGTTCGGCAGCGTGACGCCGACGGTCTGGAAGAACCACTCGGTCCCGAACAGGCCGACGAGCCCGAGCAGCCCGTCGTACACGGCGGCGACGCAGAAGAGCAGCGGAATCATGCGTGTGCCTCGCGTCTGAATTTCCTGAAGTTGGCGCGCCGCCAGTTGGTGAACTCCTCGTTGTACAGCTCGACGGCCAGGCGACGGAAGCCCTGACGGAGCTGGTCGACCGTCATCGGCCTGGGCCGGAAATTGACGTCGAACAGCGTGCACGTCTTCCAGTTCGCCGCTTCGAGCAGCCTGCCCTCGCGCTCCAGCCGCTCGTACAGCGGCGTTCCGGGGAACGGCGTCTGGACGGTGATCTGCACCTCGTACAGGCCGGTCTCCCTGACGAACGCGATGACCTGGTCGAAGACGTCGGACGTGTGCCCATCGAGGCCGAGCACGAAGCAGCCGTTCACCGTGATGCCGTGCGACTGGATGGTCCGAATCGCGTCCCTGTAGTGCGGGAACCGCCGCAGTTTCCAGTCGTTGCGCAGTTCGAGCCCGGCCAACCCGGTCTCGGCGGGGCTCTCGAGGCCGACGAGCACTTGCGCGCAGCCCGTCTCCCGCATCAGATCGAGCAGCCGCGCGTCGTCGGCCACTGACAGGTCGGTCTCGGCGAACCACCGGAGGTCTTTGCCGCGAAGCGCCGGCAGCAGCTCCCGCCAGTAGGCGTGGTCCACGAACGTGTTGTCGTCGGCGAACTCGATGAACGGCCGCGCCCAGATGGCCTGGATCCGCTCCATCTCGTTCAGCACCTTCGCGATGGGCTTCTGCTTGTACCGGCCGGTCAGCACGACCGAACTGGCGCAGAACTCGCAGTGATGCGGACAGCCGCGGCTGGTCTGAACGGTGAGACGGTTGTACTTCGCGATGTCGAGCAGCTCGAACGCCGGAACCGGGGCGTCGGCCATGTCGAAGGTGTCCTTCGATGTGAGCAGGCCGCCGATTATCTCGCACAGCCCGACCAGGGGGACCGGTCCGAAGAAGTGCGTTCCTACCACCCTTTCAGGCTTGCCGGCCGCTGACGCTATCGACGAGATCGAGATGGCGGAAGTATTCGTTGCAAGGATCGCATCGCCACCACAAAGTGCATCCAACTCGGCAAATACCCGCTTCTTGAGGTCGAGTTTCTCCGGGACGGCTTCGACGACGAGGTCCGCGTCCGCCGCATCAGGGAGGGCGGTCGTGGTTGCAAGGTTCTCAAGCGCGGCCTCACGCTGCGAGGGCGTTATCCGCTCCTTGGCGAGAAGCTTTCCCAGGGACCTCTCTATCTCGCCCATCCCGACCTCGAGCATGTCGCTCGTGATGTCGCACATTACTACGGTGTACCCCGCGAGGGCGGCCATCTGCGCGATTCCGTTTCCCATATAGCCGGCGCCTACAACGAAGACCTTTTCTATCTCCAAAGTGACCCCCTCTGTCGCGGCCGCCTCCAACCGACGGCTAGCCGGTGACCTTGGAAAGGATGAAAGCTACAAGGAAGCCTCCTACCACTGCCATCGCTTCGATCTTGTCATATACCCTCAGTGCGCGCTTGCCGGGAAGCCTGCTTTTCTCCGCCGACTTTGGAAGCCCGCTGAACGCCTCGGGTATCATGGTGTGTGTCACCATGGCGAGTATCGCGCCGGCGGCGACCGCGAGCATGAAAGCGACGAGGCTTGGTGAGCTCTTTCCGAAAACGGTATACCCGACGATCGTCGAAACGAAGCAGATGGCTGCAACGGCTGTCCAGAGGCCGAGCGTCTCTCGCACCGGATAGTGTCTCTGGTTTTCCATGGGCGGGTCGAGCATGTCCCTCGCGCCGGACAGGGATTCAGGAAGGTTGCTCAGGAATACCGCGACCATCATCAGGAATCCCAGGCCTTTTGCCACTACCAGCCCGATGCCGACGACCGCTGATTCCGGAATGCCGTCCAGCAGCGCTCCAAGCAAAAGTTCCCAACCAGAGCCGAGACGGTCGACGAAAAAGTCACACACGACGAACAATAGAGCGCCCGTAAGGAAGCCGAGTATAGCGTGGTCGTAGCCGCCTTTGCGAAAAGCGTCTTCCATCAGGTTGAAAGACAGCGTGCAGAGAAGGACGCCGGCGCCGAATGCCAGCACGCCCTTGTTTATCTTGGCGACAGCCCTCTGGCGCCGCTCGGGCAGGTCACCCAGCACG
>PMKG01000385.1:424-5767 GCA_003157675.1 Acidobacteriota bacterium | reverse complement strand
AAGCCCGGCACGGCCTATCAGTGGATGCCGATGGAGGCGCCGGAGGCGACCGAGCGCAAGATGCGTCGGCTGCGGCAGCTCGTGGCCGGCATCGACAACGTCCACTTCACCATCAAGTCCGAGCGGCACTCCTTCTACCAGGCGCTGCTGTCGCTCGGCGACCGCCGGGTCGCTCCCGTGATCGAGGAAGCCGAGCGCAACGGCGGGCAGTGGCGTGCCGCGTCGGCCGCGGCCGGCGTCGACCCCGACTGGTACGTCTTCCGCGACCGAAGCCAGGACCGGGTGCTGCCGTGGGACATCATCGGCGGCGGCGTCAAGCCCGAGTTCCTTCGCCGTGAATTCGACCGNNACTCCGCAACGGCCGCCTGCTCCTCGTGCTCGTCGTAGGCGTGGAGGATCAGGTCGCGCAGCCGGTCCTGGGCGCTCCCGTCGAGGAGCGGCCGGAGGAGCGCGAAGCTCCGCCGCTCGCCGTTCACCGAGTACTGGCGGGCCGGGAACGTGACGTTGCGGCCGTTGCCGTTGCGCCGCTCCCACACCGCGAACCCAATGAGCTTCAGGCCGTCGAGCGCGCCCTCGTTGAAGTGCAGTTCGGCGTCGGCCAGCTTGCCGGGCGGGTTGCCCCTGTCGTTGCGGCTGATCTTGACGAGCATGTGCTGCCTCCCTGTTGGCGGCCCCGCCTCTCGCCCTTGGAGTACGCGGGCAATCTGGTGGTCTCGCGGGCGCTGGCGGTGCGACGCGATCGTGCCGGACAAGAGAGCAAGCGGCGTTCCCGCCGCGCGGGATCGGGACCGGCGCGGTAAGCGACTGGCACGTCGGGCGTTGGCCGTCGCGCCACGAATCCAGCCAGGCGGCGGCCCGACGTCGCGGCACCGGATGCCAACGCCGGTTGCGGGGGAGGTGGATCCGTGTACGATCGCGCGATGGAGATCCTCGGCATCGGCCTCGACGCGACGGAGATCCCCCGCATGGCGGAGGTGATCGCGCGCCACGGCGATCGGTTTCTGACCCGGATCTTCACCGGCGATGAAATCGCTTACTGCCAGGCACATCGCCACGCCGCCCAGCACTTCGCCGCGCGGTTCGCGGTGAAGGAAGCGGCGATGAAGGCGCTCGGGACGGGCTTCTCCCATGGTGTCGCCTGGCGGGACATCGAGGTCGTTCGTCGCGGCGGTCCCCCGCAACTCCAGTTGCACGGAGGCGCCGCGGAGTGCTTCGCGTCGCTGGGCGGGCGCACCTCGGCCATCACGATCACCCATACCGATACGCTCGCGATGGCCCACGTCATCCTGATGGGCGAGCGCTGCCCTTCGACTCGCCCGCGCGAGAGTCGAGGGCTCGCTCAGGGCACCCCGAGCAACGTCGAGGGGTGAGCCTCCTCCGCCCGTGGAACGCATGACCGTGCTCGATGGATTCGTCTGGACGTCGCAACAGTGGGGAACCGCCCTGCGGTCGAGGGCCCTCGGCGAGGTGGCCGACCACTTCTTCACCACCCGTCAACTCTGGTTGCGCGGCGAGGGCGAGGCGGCGGATTGGTCCCGCGTGGCCGCCGCAATCGGCGTCCCCGAGCGCCGGCTGCTGAGGCTGAACCAGGTTCACGGCCGCGAGGTCGTCGTCCATTGCGCGGAGCAGGGCGGCCGCGGCGCGCGGCTGCCCGGCCCGGCGGGGCCCGGCGAGAGCACGGTGGCCGAGGAGTCCTGGCCGGCGGCCGACATCCACATGACCGACGATCCGACGCTGGCGCTGGCCGTCCAGGTGGCCGATTGCGTGCCGCTGCTCGTGGCCGACCGGCGAACCGGGGCTGTCGCTGCCGTTCATGCTGGCTGGCGCGGGACCGCGGCGGGCGCGGCGACGGCCGCCGTCGCGGCGATGGCGCGCGAGTTCGGCGCGAGACCTGGCGACCTCGTGGCGGCCGTCGGCCCCAGCATCGGTCCCTGCTGCTACGTCGTGGGCGACGAACTCATCGACGCGTTCCGGGCGTCCGGCTTCGGGCGCGAGATCGGGACCTGGTTCGCTCGCGACGAGTCCGGCACGCTTCGGCTCGACCTGTGGACGGCGAACCGGGATCAGTTGCTGGCGTGCGGCCTGAGCGAGGGGGCGATTCACGGGGCTGGCCTCTGCACGGCCAGCCACCCGGAGTGGTTCGCGTCCTATCGCCGCGACGGGCCAGGGACGGGACGCATCGCGGCCGTGATCAGGAGCCGCGGGGCGCGTTCATAGGCCCCGCGTCGCGTTTGGCTCAAGGCTCAGGGCTTCCGCCTTCGTCCCGCTACGCTTGATTGACATGCGTGTCTCGAAGTGTTACCAAATCGCTTCAAGAAGCAGCGGGGATCGAAATGAAGACCCTTGCGTCTCTCTTGCTGGTGTTGGTACTTCCCGTCGTCGGACCACGTCCGGATTCCGTAGGGCCGTCCGCCGAGGATCTTTGGGCGCGCGCACTGGCGGCCAAGGGCGGCGCCGAACGACTGCACGCCCTTCGCAACTTCGTCATCACCGAATCCGCGCCTTTCAGCAAGGTGACGCGTTTCGCCGCGCAGGAGAGCTCCGTTATCGTGTGCGAGCCTCCAGGCAGATGGTGGGAGTTCCTCGATTACAGGCCCGGACTGCTGGGATTTGGCACGCGGGTGCTGGACCTCGAGAAGCGGCTCCACTTCTATTCAGAAGGGGGTGACTCCAGAAGCGGTAGTGTCCGTCCGGCCGATCTTGACGGCACGCTGAGCCGAATGACATACGTTCAGCTCGCCTACTTCATGGAAACGGCCGTCGTGCGACCCAGACTCGGGAAGGTGGAGGCCATCAACGGGTTCGACGTGGTTCACTCGGATGTGGACGGCCTGGCCGTGTCTTTCTACCTCGACCGCCGGACTCACCTGCCGACTCACGTGGAAGTGATCCGAACGTTCACGATCAAGGGCGTGACGCCTCCGAAGGGCCAGCTACGTCGGTGGTACACGCTGGAGAAGTACGTGGAGATATCCGGTCTCCAGATACCGACACACGTTGGGCTGGGAGGGGACTTCGCGAATGCCACGGTTGAGGTGAATGTCGATCTTGATCCTGCGTTGTTCGACACTCCGCCGGATGGCGTCACAAGCGGCGATGCTTGGCGGAAGTTTCGGCGATCGGCGGGTCTGAAGATCCCTACACACGGTCGCTAACCGTAAGACGTGGGGCGTGGGGCGTATGCCGTCCGCCCTCAGCCCGCGAGATCCATCGCCTCGTTGGCCAGGCGGTCGGCCTCGGTGTTCAGCTCTCGCCTTATGTGGGTGTAGCGGACCTTGGGGATCCGGGCCGCGAGCGCGCGCGCCTCCGTGAACAGCGGGAGGAGACCCGCGTTCTTGACGCGGTAGTCGCCGAGCATCTGACGAACGAGCAGCTGGGAGTCGGACCTGATCTCGAGCGACCGCACGTCGTGATCGACCGCCCAAGTCAGCGCGGAGAGCAGGCCCCGGTACTCCGCCATGTTGTTGGTGGCGATGCCGATCGCGCCGTGCCACTCGTCGACCAGGGCGCCGTGGCCGTCCTCGATGCGCACGCCGAACCCGGCCGGACCGGGGTTGCCGCGGGAGCCGCCGTCGATGTACGCCACCATCAGAGAACAGCCCCATCCGCGCTGTCGGCGGGTGTCGGGGCCTGCGGCGGGAAGTAGAGGATCCGCCGGCAGCTCTCGCACTGGAAGATGATGTCGTTGCGGCGGAGCTCGTTGGCGGCCTGCGGCCGCATCCGGACGTGGCAGGCGCTGCAGTAACCGCTCTTGATCTCCACCACCGCCGTGCCGCGCTTTTCGCGCACGGTTTCGTAGATCGCGAGCACGGCCGCCGACAATTCGACGACCAGGCGCGCGCGGGCCGACACCGTCTCCTCCACCTCTCGCTCGAGCCGGGCCGTCTCCTCCTCGATCTGCGTCCGCTCGGCGGCGATCACGGCCTTGTCGGACGCAAGCCGCGCCTCGGCAGCCTTCTGCGCGGCCGCCAGTTCGTCGTGCTCCAGCATGCGCTCGAGGATCAGGTCCTCGAAGCGCCGCACCTCGTTCTGCGCCGCTCCGATCTCCTTGAGCATCGCCGTGTATTCCTTGTTCGTCTTGACGTCCATCAGCTGATCCTTGAACTTGGTCAGCCGGCCCTGGACCGTGGCCAGGTCCTTCTCGATGGCGCGCCGGGCCGCCTGGTTCGCCGCGGCGCCGGCCTTGGCCGTGTCGAGCGCCTCGGTCGCCGAGGCGAGCCGGGCGTCGAGCGACTGGACGAGCGTCGGGTGGTCGGCAATGCGGCGGCGGGCCGCCTCGGCGGCCAGGTCGGTCTGCTGGAGGCGGATGAGACGTTCGAGGTCAGCGAGCATGCGTCATCAGTGGCTGAAATGAAAAAGGCCCCGCCGAGCGGAGCCTGGATGTTATGACGCGCCTGTGGTCGAGGCGCCGAGAGCGGCGTTTCCGACTGCGTGAAGCGTTTGGCGTGTCTGGCATTCTGGTGCTGGTGGGCCCACCAGGATTCGAACCTGGGACAGGCCGGTTATGAGCCGGCGGCTCTGACCGCTGAGCTATGGGCCCACGCCGAGCCGGCGCCGCTCGGTCGACCGACCCGGGGCCGGTCAGCGACAAGTCTACCTCGTGCCGCCCCCGCCACCAAAAGAAACCGGACCCGAAGGCCTTCGCCTCACGACGCCGCCTTCTTCCGGAACTGCCGCATGCCGAAGCCGCCCGGACGGGCCGCGACCGCCGGCGGCGACGTGTAGACCTTCGACAGCTTCTCGACCTCGATCCCGATCGACATGTCCACCTCGTCGGGCCACGGCTCGCGCGTGCGCTCGAAACTCCCTGACTATAATATGACGTTCCCCCGGGGAGAGACCGTCGTGGTGAGCGAACCGGCACACTCGAGTACGGCCAAGCGCTGGCTGCCAGCTATCGCGGTGATGGCGAGCGCCGCCATGGAGATGCTCGACACGACGGTCGTCAACGTCAGCCTGCGCCACATCGCGGGCTCGCTCTCGGCCACCGTCGACGAGGCCACGTGGGTCCTCACCTCCTACATCGTGGCCGCCGCCATCGTCCTGCCCATCAGCGGCTGGCTCGCGAGCTACTTCGGGCGCAAGCGGCTGCTGATGACCGTCGTCACTGGGTTCACGGTGTCGAGCCTGCTGTGCGGTATCGCCCCGACGCTCGGCTGGCTGATCTTCTTCCGCGTCGTGCAGGGCATCACCGGCGGCAGCCTGGTCCCGTTGTCGCAGGCCGTGCTGCTCGAGGCGTTCCCGGTGGAGGAGCGGGGCAAGGCGATGGCGTTCTGGGGGCTCGGGATGATCGCGCTCCCGATCCTCGGGCCGACCATCGGCGGCTGGCTGACCGACAACTAC
>PMKG01000385.1:0-336 GCA_003157675.1 Acidobacteriota bacterium | reverse complement strand
TGATCGTCGCGCTGCTCGTCGTCGCGGTCGCCGGGCTGACGGCGTTCGTCGTCCGGGAGCTGAGGATCCGCGAGCCGATCGTCGATTTCCACCTGTTCCGCCTCGCGACGTTCACGACCGGGACGTTCATCGGCGGGGTGCTGGGCTTCGTCCTCTTCGGAAGCCTCGTGCTGCTGCCCCTGTTCATGCAGGAGCTCCTGGGCTTCCCGGCGGTGACCGCGGGAATCTGGACCTCGCCGCGCGGGATCGGCACGGTGGTGCTGCTGCCGATCACCGGCATCCTGCTCGGGCGCCGGTGGGACCCGCGCATCCTGCTGATGGGCGGCCTCGTCCTCG
>PMKG01000435.1 GCA_003157675.1 Acidobacteriota bacterium | reverse complement strand
CGAGTACCAGAAGTACAAGACCGCCGCGAACCTGCTCCACGAGCGCGAGACGCTGCGCGAGGCGCAGTGGCAGCGCCCCGACGGGCGGGTCGCGCCGATCGCGGGGGAAGAGTACGAGCCGGAGCTCGAAGTCGATCTCTTCAGCCTGATTGCGGCCTTCAAGGCGGTCCTCGAACGCTCCAAGCAGCGCCCGAAGGTGACGCTGCCGGCCGAGCAGATCCCGATCGAGACGCGGATCGAACAGCTGCTCGCGCGACTGTCCGAAACCGAGGCCTGCGGCTTCGAGGACCTGTTCGAGGACGTGTCGTCGAAGGGCGACCTGATCGTGACGTTCCTCGCGCTGCTGGAGATGATCCGGCTCAAGGTGATTCGCGTGTTCCAGGCCGGCTCGTTCGGCCCGATCCGAATCTATAAAGCGAAGATCGCGGCCGCGCACTAGGTGAGAGATGACCGAGCAGAACGACAACCACGACGACGACGCGCCGCCCATCGAAGAGCCGGGCGCGCCAACCGAGGCGGCCGCCGGCGAGGCCGAAGGGCCCGGGGCGTCAGCCGGCGAGGCCGGACCGGTCGAGCCCGAGGCCACGCCGGCCGAGGCGCGCGTCGGACGCGTATCGGAGGAACTGAAGTCGATCATCGAGGCGCTCGTCTACGCGTCGCCCGATCCGCTGACGCCGAAAACGCTCTTCAAGGTGCTCGACTCCGAGCCGCGCGAGGACGTTCAGGTATCGCTCGAGGCGCTGGTGCGGGAGTACGCCGACGGCCAGAGCGGCCTGCAACTGGTCGAGGTGGCCGGGGGGTACCAGATCGTCACCCGCCCCGAGCTGTCGGAGTGGGTGCGCCGGCTGTTCCACGAGCGCAAGTCGCAGAAGCTCTCGGTCGCGGCGCTCGAAACGCTCGCCGTCGTCGCGTACAAGCAGCCGGTCACGGCGCCCGAGATCACCGAGATCCGCGGCGTCAACGCCGCCGGTGTCGTCGCCACGCTGCTCGAGCGGCGGCTCATCAAGATCGCCGGCCGCAAGCAGGTCGTGGGCCGGCCGTTCCTCTACGCGACGACGCGCGAGTTCCTGATCCGGTTCGGCCTCAAGGACCTCAGCGACCTGCCGAAGATGGAGGACATGGCCGACGTGCTCGGCTTCGAGCCGCCGAGCGGCCTCGCCGACGCCGGCCCGTCGGAGACACTGCTGCCGCTCGACGGGGAAGTCGATCCGGACAAGACGCTGTATCCTGACGAGCAGGGCTGAAGCCCTGCTTGTCACCAATATGGACATTCGCCTCCAGAAGATCCTCTCCACCGCCGGCGTCGCGTCGAGGCGGGCGGCCGAAAAGCTGATGGCCGAGGGGCGCGTCACCGTCAACGGCGAGGCGGTGCGCGAACTGGGCACGAAGGCCAATCCCGACACCGACGACATTCGCGTCGATGGCCGGCCCGTCAGGCCCCAGGGGCGGCGCATCTACCTGCTTCTCAACAAGCCCCGCGGCTACGTGACGACGCGCTCCGACCCGGAGGGGCGGCCGACGGTCCTCGACCTCGTCCCCGGCCTCCACGAGTACGTCTACCCGGTCGGGCGTCTCGATTACGAGTCCGAGGGGCTGCTGATCCTGACCAACGACGGCGATCTCGCCGCGGCGCTGACCCACCCGAGCCACGAGGTGCCCCGCGAGTACCACGCGCGGGTGAGGGGCACCCCGGACGCGCGCGCCCTCGACCGCTTGTCGCGCGGCTTCGTGATCGACGGACGGCGAACCGCGCCGGCCGAGGTGGCGGTCGTCGTGACGGGCGCCGGCCAGCGCGGCGACCAGTCGGTGCTCTCGATTACGATCCACGAGGGGCGGACGCGCCAGGTGCGGAAGATGTGCGAGGCGATCGGCCACCCGGTCGTGCGGTTGCGGCGCGTGCGCATCGGGCCGCTCACCGACCCGATTCTCAAGACGGGCCTGTGCCGGCCGCTGACCGGGAAGGAAGTGGACGCGCTCCGCAGGGCGGCGGGGCCGGACTCAGGGCTCCCGCCTCCGCCCGCGTCCGAACCGAGCGGGCTACGGCGAGGCCACGCCGGAGCGCTTTGCGCGAAGGCGGGCAAGGCTCAGGGCTCAAGCCAAGAGGCTCAGGGCTCACGACTCAAGACTCAGGACGGGGGCCGCCGGCCGGCAAGGTCGGAAAGTGGACGGTAGGCAGTAGGCGCTAGGCAGCCGGCAGTAGGCAGAGCGCCTGAGCGGTAGTGGCTGGTGGTCAGTGGCTAGTGGGCAATGGACCTCACGGCTCCCTCCTTGAAGCCTCTGGCCCGACCCTTCATCGTAAGAACCGATTCCTCTGCGTCAGTTCCGACTACTGGAGCATCTCCGCCCAGAACCGGATCAGCGCCACCACCTCGCTGGTTGTGGCCTGCCGATCCACGTCCGCATGGCTGATGAGCGGCGTGAGGAGCACGTGGACCGTCGTGTGCGGCGCGAGGTCGCGCGCCAGTCGGAGCGTCTCGATCGCCGGCACCACGTTGTCCTCGACGCCGTGCAGCAGGAAGACCGGTGCATCGGGCGCCGGCGACCGGTCGGGTGAGAGCGCCGCGTCGTCGCCCATGTTGGCGATGTGCGAGAGCAGCAGGGGGCCGAGCGTCTTCACATCCCGCCCGTTGACCAGGTGCAGGAACGTCCGCGCCGGCTCTGCCAGCGCCTGCTCCTGCGCCCGGGCGCTCGCGAACGCCCGCTCCGCGGCGGTCTTGTCGAACAGCGCCAGGTGCGAGGCGTGCAGGAAGGTCAGGATGCCGGTGCGGAGCGCTTCGGCCTGGTCCGGGGGCACGATCTGGTCGGCCAGGTCAAGCGCGACGATGGCCACGCCGTAGTCGTGCGGCGCGGGCACCCGCGGGGCGTTGTCGAGTCCCGGCGCCGGCGGCTCCACCCCCGAGCAGAGGTACCGGACCACCCGCTGGAAGTTGGCGTGGCCGCCGAACGAGAACACGAACGCGAGGCGGCCTCGGAGGCTGGGACGACCGGCGGCGACCATCGAGAGCCCGCCCGCGAAGCTGATCCCGGCCAGGCCGATTCGGTGGCCGCGCGTGAGATCCGTGCGGCGCGAGAACCAGGCCGCGGCGTCCTCGATCATGTCCGTCGAGCGGGCCGTCACCTGGTAGCGGGTGAGATCGGGCAACTCGGGCGTCAGCACGACGAAGCCGCTCGCGGCCCAATGGCGCGCGAACGTCACCAGGCGCGGTTCGTCGATGCCGAGCGCGTTCACGCCGGGCGTCAGCAGCAGCGCGCCTTCGGTGTGCGTCTTCGGCGTGTACAGCTTCGCCCGCAGCGGCCCGAACCGCGACGGCACGCTCTCGGGGCGCTCGGCCACGACGTCGGTTTCGATGGCGGCGAGCGCGGGGTGCTGGCGTTCGAGCCCCGCCGTCCGCACGATGAGCGAGGTGGCGCGCGCGTATGGGCGCACGATCGCCCGGACCGCGAGGAGCACGAGGGCGCCAAGGAGCAGGACGACGACCCACCGGGTGGGAGAGCGCATGCGGGGATGTTACACTGTCTGCCCGGCTCGCGGCCTGCGGCTTGCGCCTTGCGGCCGGGTCACGCGTTTCGAGCCGCACGCCGCCAGTCGCAAGCGGCGAGCCGCAAGTCGTAAGGCGTAAGGCGTAGGGCGTGAGGCGTAAGCCGTCAGCCCAATCATGAATACACGTTTGATCATCGCCATCGACGGCCCCTCCGGCGTGGGGAAGGGCACTGTGGCGCGGGATGTGGCCGCCGCGCTCGGCTACCGCCATATCGACACGGGCGCCATGTATCGCGCCGTCGCGTGGCGGGCGAAGACCGCTGCGGTCTCGCTCGACGACGCCGACGCGCTCACGGCGCTGGCCGAACGGCTCGACATCGTGGCTTCGGGCCCGAGCGTGCTGGTGGATGGCGTGGAAGTGAGCGGCGAGATCCGGACGCCCGAGATCGACCGTGGCGCCTCGCGCGTCGCCCGCGTCGCCGGTGTGCGCACCGCGCTGGTCGCGCAGCAGCGCCGCCTCGGCGCCGGCGGCGGCGTGGTCATGGAAGGGCGGGACATCGGGACGGTGGTCTTCCCGGACGCCGAGGTCAAGGTCTACCTGGATGCGTCGGCCGACGAGCGCGCGCGGCGCCGCCTGCACGACGACGTGCGCCGGGAGACGCGGGACCCCGGCCAGGTGGCGGGCGAGATGGCTGCCCGCGACGAGGCGGATCGGACCAGGGCCGTCGCGCCGCTGGCGATGGCCGCCGACGCCCACCTCATCGATACGACGCCACTCTCGATCCGGCAGGTCGTCGAGCAGATCCTGGCCATCGCCGCCGCGGGACGGGGTCGGTCCTAAGGCTTCTTCTTCCTCACGCCGTTCCCGTGCGTCCGCTCCGGGTAATCCTCCGCCGAGGCCGGGTCCAACTCCCACCGGTGACGGTCGCGGGTTTCGATCTTCTCTGTCGAGGAGAGTTCCTCTCCGTCCGCGTACTCGACGCCGAGGGCCTTCCCAACCTCCTCGACGACCGTCTGGCCCGGCGTGGGGTTGTCGCCTCCCGGCGCTTCGTCGCCGACACTGTAAGCCGCCACCCAGTCGGCGTCGACGTCACCGGCCGTCAGGACGGGACTGGTTTCCCGGTGAAGTTGTTGCAGATGTTCGAGTTCCGCGCGGCCACTGCGGGCCGCCGAGGGCCGCTGAGCCATGTCCAGCGACGACGGCAGGGGTGGTATGGGTTCGTCGAGGGCGTCGCTGGCCGGCGGGCGCTGCCTCGGAACCTGCCGCGTGGCGTCAGGGGTCTTCGCCATCGCAAGCTTCCTTTCGGCGCCTTGACTGCGTGACTATAACTGTCGTAAAATGTGTTGCTTATCGCCTTTGGGCGATTCGCAACTTCAGCCCGCCGGTGCTGCGAACCGGCAAATCTCGACAGAGGAGGACCCGCAACACCATGGCGGACGTCAACAGCAATACCAGCTCGGACCTGGCAGCCGAGGGGGCGACCCACCCCGAGGGCCAGCGCGAAGGAGGTGAGCCGACACCTGTCGCCGGGACCACGATGGACCCGGGCGACCAGCTCGACACGGACTCGGCGGAGTATGCCAAGCTGCTCGACTTCTACGATAGCAGCTTCCGGAACATCGCGGAAGGCGAGGTGGTCAAGGGCACGGTCCTGAAGGTGACCGACTCCGAGGTCATCGTCGACGTGGGGTACAAGTCCGAAGGGATCATCGGCGTCCAGGAGTTCCTGGACGAGACCGGCCAGGTCACCGTGCAGGCCGGCGACATCGTCGACGTACTGCTCGAACGCACCGAGGACCGCGACGGCTACGTCGTCCTCTCCCGCGAAAAAGCGGAGAAGATGAAGATCTGGGACGACGTCGAGAAGGCGTTCGCCGACAAGAAGGTCGTCATCGGGCGCGTGATCGAGCGGATCAAGGGCGGCCTGGCGGTCGACATCGGCGTGCGGGCGTTCCTGCCCGGCTCGCAGGTGGACGTGCGCCCGGTACGCAACCTGGACGCGCTGCGCGGCCAGGAGCTGCGGATGCGCGTCATCAAGGTGAACAAGAAGCGCGGGAACATCGTCCTGTCGCGCAAGGTTCTCCTCGAGGAAGAGAACGCCGAGAAGAAGAAGTACACGCTGGCGACGCTGGCCGAGGGCAAGGTGCTGCGCGGGGTGGTGAAGAACATCACCGACTACGGCGCTTTCATCGACCTGGG
>PMKG01000378.1 GCA_003157675.1 Acidobacteriota bacterium | reverse complement strand
TGCGTGATGATCGCGACCGGTCGGGCTGCCTCCTCATCCGCGGCAGAGAAGTCTCTGCCGCGCGTGAGTTGGAGGCCGAGGACCGCGAACAGGCCCGGCCACACATTCGCTTGTCGGCAGAGAAGGCCGCGCGAGCTCAGTCCCACGTGCTGGCCCTCGGCCAAGAAGAAAGCATACGCGCGCACGCCCGCCACCGGAAGGTCGGAGATGAGGGCCGCTCGCGTGACGCCACTAGAAGAAAGCGCGGCATCGATCACCTGGGCGTAAACGCGCTGCCTGGCCGTCGGCGCCACGCCCTGCAGCGAGAGGTCGAATCGGCCTATCGCCGTCCGCGTCACGTCGATGCCAGGATCGTGGCCTGCCGCCGCCGCAGTGCTGTGGACGAATAGCGCCGCAGTTATGAGCAGCACGGTCAATGCGGCCATCTGCAGAGCGACCAGAGTGATGCGTCGCCGCTGGTCGCGCGGCGTGCCGCCGCCGTGGGCGCCGCTCCCCGAGAGGCATGTCAGCGGATCAACCTCGGCCGCGCGGATAGCCGGCCCGACTCCGATCGCTGTGGCGACGACGCCGGCCATGAGGAGCGTGTAGGCAAACACATGCCAGTCGGGACTCGCGTCGAGTCGCGGCGTGAAGCCGTGAAGCTCCGGAACGGGCAGGGTCGCGAGGAGCTTCGACGTCCAGAGCGCGAGCGCCAATCCTGCGCCAGCTGCTAGCGCGGTGATGGTGGTCGTCTCGACGAGAAACAACTGGAGCAGGCGGCCGCGGCCCGCGCCGTTCACCGCCCGGACGGCGATTTCCGTCACCCGGCCCGTGCCGCGGGCGAGCAACAGGTTGGTCAGGTTAGCGCAAGCGATGAGGAGAACGAGCCCTGAAAGCCCCAAGAGGGCCGCGCCGATAGACGTTGCGAGCGCCCTGAACTGCGCTGGGACGACCGTCGTAGCCGCTCCGGCCAACGCGGCGCCAATCTCCGGATCACCGAGGTCAAGGCGTCGCCCTATCGTACGACATTCCGCGTCCGCTTGTCGAAAGCCGCTGCCGGCACGAAGACGTCCATAGACGCGCCCGACGTAGGCGACGCCTAGGCCTCCCTTCGGCGCGACGTGCAGCTCCCGGAGACCAAGGTTCGGTGGCTCATCGATACGCACCAGATTCATGCCCTCTTCCTGTGCGAGGGCCAGGAGCGGTTCGACTCCCGCGACGTCGACCAGCTCATTGAGACCTACAAGCAGATCGCGGTCAGAAAGGATCCCAGTGTCGACTAGCACCAGCAGTAACCCACCGCGCTCGACTGCGGAACAGCGTGCCGCAGCGGCCGGAAACCCCCGTCCCGCAGCGCCAGTCAAGTACATCGAGGCGACTCAATGCGAAGGACCCGGGTGCGAGAACGTCGTCCCCGCGGGGATGTACACGGCCCCGCGGAAGCGCACCTTCTGCAGCAACTCCTGCCGCAAGCGTTACGAGAACAACCGCCACGCTGACCGCCATCGCGCCATCACCGGACAGGACGATGCAGCCCCCAGTGAACCCAGCCGTATCGGTGAGCGCAAGCTCGCAACCAAGTACTTCGAGGCCGCGCCCTGTGAAGGGCCTGGCTGCACGAACATCATTCCCGCGAGTCCCTATTCGACGACACGGAAGCGGGTCTTCTGCAGTGACGCGTGTCGGAGACTCGACACCACCACCAGGTACGTCGCCGGAACATGCGCGTGCGGCTGTGAACAGCCGATCCTTGGGCACAAGCACAAGAGCGGAAGGCGGAAGTTCGTCGATAGCAGGCACTACCATCGGTTTCGTCGTGAGCGCCAACTCGCTGAGACAGGCATCTTCCGACCAGTCATTGAGCGGTACCTCGCCGGAGACGCGAAGACGTACTACAGCCCGAGCACGCTTCCGATGGTTCAGGCAAGTCTGGCCTAGCTGTTTCGCTCAGTGGTAGAGGACGGCGTCTCCGACCTCAACGAAATCCGGCCCAGCACGATCACGAAGTTCATCAGCAAGCAGCAAGACCGCTGCGTGGTCACCCGTGCCTATCTCGGACGGTTTTCGACCTTCTTCAACTACCTGATCGAAGAAGAACTGTACACGCACCCGAATCCGGTGATCCCTCGCCGACATTATCAGAACGCTCGAGGGTCTGAACCACGGCCCTACAACGACCCGCAGCTCGCGGCGTTGTGGGCGTTGGTCGAGGCGAGCGACAAGTACGAGCTCATGCTTGCCTTCGCGATTGGCGAGGAGTGCGGGCTTCGCATCGGAGAGGTGGCGAATATCCGCCTCTCGGACGTGGACCTTCGCGCGCAGAAGATCTTCGTTCGCTTGCCAACGAAGAACGGTCGTACCCGCTCGGTTCCGTTCCACGACAGGGTCAAGAAGTACTTGGGTCTGTGGCTGGCGCGTCGGAGCGTGCACTGTCCGACCGAACATCCTCCACAACCGGGCCGACCGCCCCTTTTGCCCCACTCGGCTCGATACCTGGTTCAAGAATCTGCTCCGCGACCGAGGTGAGCCGGCTTCTTCGTTCAACTTCCACAGGTTGCGCCACAGCTGGGCAACTCGCCTTATGAATAACGGGATGGAACTGGCGGTTCTGAAGGAACTGGGCGGCTGGCTGAGCT
>PMKG01000245.1 GCA_003157675.1 Acidobacteriota bacterium | reverse complement strand
CGCGGCAAGCCGACGGTCATCGGCTTGTTCGGATCGAGGCCGCGCAGGTCGACGGCCACCTGGTAGCCGTTCAGTCCCTTGCCCCGGTACTCCTGGAGCATGCTCTGCAACCGGTTCAGGTCCTGTGTCGATCGATCCTGAAGGTCCTGGTTCTGCTGGCGGATTTGCGCCGCCCGCGCCGGGTCTGTCGCCTGGAGCGACGCGGCCTGCGCGAGGCCTTCCCCGGCCTGCTGCAGCCCTTGCGTGTTCATCTCGACGGCCGCGATGGAGGCCTGCGACACGCTGGCCGCCGCGGCTGGATCCAGAACTGGCCCCGAGGGCATCGGGACCGGGGGCAGGCCGGTGAAGTCGATGTTGCCGCTCATCGCCTGCGCGCTTCGTTCGGCGAGATCGCGTGCCGCCTCGAGATCGCCCCCGTTCGCCGCCACCGCGGCCTTCTCCGCCAGCGCCGTGCTGGCGGCGAGCGATCGCAGGGCATCGCTTGTCACCTGCCGGTCGGGCGGACCGGCCTGCATCCAGGCGTCTCCGGCCGTCCGGCCGAAGTCCACGCCTCCCTGCGCCCATGTCACGACGGTATCAGTGCTCCCCGTCGGGCGCACGACGTAGGTCATGCCCCAGAAGCCCGGAGCCGAATCAGGCAAGGCGACCGCCGACGCGTCGTCCGCCTGGACGCGCACGCGCACGCCATTCTTCTGCGCCCAGCGGGCCAGGGCCACGACCTTCTCGGTCTCTCGCAGCGTGTGCAGCATCGGGTACAGCCGGGCGTACTGGTCGTAGAGCGACGTGAGATGCGAGCTGTACTCGTCGAGCGTGGTCTTGTAGAACTGCAATCCCGTGGCGTCGCCACCCGCCGAATCGAGCATCTCCACGCCGACGCGGACGCTGGCATCGCGGAAGCGCACGCCGGAGTTGCCGACGAGCGGGTCCAGGGTGACCTGCTGCGGGTAGAACCAGTAGCGGATGACTCCCGACGACGGCGTGCGGCCGGCCGACTGGCCCGCGCGGTTCTCGGCCTCGCCCAGGTATTGCTGAGAGGTCTGGTGCTGCGGGATCCGTTCGGCGGGCCGGGGCGATGAGGTCATGAACTTCAGGACGTAGTCGGCCTGGAAGAACACGTTCATCACCGGCGAATTCCGCCGCGCCCCGTACGTGTTCAGCGCCGACATGATCGTCGGGAAGTTGTACTGGCTCGAGAGCGTCGCGCCGGTGAAGTTCATCCCGTTGACCAGCTTGTCGATGAGGAACCGCTGGAAGACCGCCTGGTAGTGCTGCTCGACCGGGTTGAGCAGGACCGCTTCGTTCCCTCCCTGTCTCTTGTAATCCGACTGAATCCGGCTCACCTCGCTGTCGGACATGCCGAGGCCCCTGAGCATGGAACCGTACAGGGCCGGCAGGAGCTCCTGGGTGCCGGCGCTGCGATTGCCGCCGTTGCGCACCTGCTGGTCGATCCGCGCGAGCAGGTCGGAGTAGCCGGCGACGCGGCACCACTCGTCCAGACCTTCCCTGTTCGCCATCGTGGCGTACACGCGATAGGCAGTAATCTCCGCGCCTCCCTTCCGGCTCAGCCCGGAGAGTTCCATGACCCGCGGCAGGAAATCCGCCGCGCCTTCGCTATACGCCTGCATGTCGTTGAAGCCACCCATCTGCCATTTCATGTAGGCCCGGTACGACGCGGGCGTGATGCCGAGCGCCTGCAGGCGGGCGTTGAGGGCCGCCTGCTGGTCGGGATCGGAGCTGTCTCCCTTGAGCACCGGAAGGATCAGACGCCCCAGCCATTGGACGCCGTAGTTCGGATCGCGCGCGATGCGCTCGAATTCCTGGTCGAGCGTCGAACGAATCTTTCCCAGGGGGGACTGGGCGCCGCTGCCAGGGAACTCCAGCGTGAAGCGGGGGTACGGACTCTCCATCGCGTCGGCCAGGAGCGCGTTGTAGGAAATCGGCCCGGTGGCATAGCTGGGATCGTACGAGCCTACGAACACCATGTCGCCCGTCGTCTGGTCGACGAAGGCATACTTCAGAACGTTGATCTCCGCCATGCGCTTGCTCACCGACGGAGACGGCCTGTAGCTCGCCGGAACGAGCAGCTGGTCCAGCGTCCCATTGCGCTGCGCGCCGCCGGCGCCGTCCGCACTGCGCTGACGCATCGCCTGGATCCGCTGCCCCATTCGCCCGCCAGTCGGGTCCTGGGGCGCCGCGCCCCTCACGGGTGCGCCGGTGGCTGGCGCGTCAGGCGCCGCCGCTCCGCGTCCCCCCGGCTCGGGCCGGTTCGGCGCGGGCCTCCCCGGGACGACGTAGTCGCCCTGCGTCTCCCCTCGCGAGGTGACACCTGCGCGGGGGTTCTGGGCCGCGGCAGCGGCGGGGGCCTCCCTGAAGGTCGTTTGCCCGGTTCGAGGTTGAAGGGTCGGCACCTGCTCGAGCGTCGACGCATCGGCGGTGGGCTGGCTCCGGAGTTGGCCGAGGTGCCCCGCGGCCGACGATTCGCGCGCGTAGCTGATCTGGATCGGCTCGTTGCCGGGAGCGGCCGCGATGACCCTCGCGAGGTCCTCCGCGGTCCGAGTCACGTAAATCTGTTCGTTGATGCGAACCACCGTGATGTGGTCCCCCTCGCGCAGGCCGAACTCCTCTGCCGGCGCGCCCGTGTCCACCGACACCACCCGCACCCCCTGAATGGAGTGGTACGTCGTCGTGACGGAGCCTTGCGACCCCGAATTGACCGTGAACTCCTTCGTGCTGCCGTCTCTGAGAACCACCACCCGGTGTTCGCCGACCGAGGCCGAGTCGAGAGCTTGCCGGGCGGCCTCCATGCTGACGATCGGTTGACCGTCGATCGCCACGAGCTTATCGCTGGCCCTGATCCCGGCCTTCTCCGCGGCCGGCCCCTCGACGGTGAACCACGCCATCGGCGGCGATCCGGCCACCGTGATGCCCAGGCGCGGAACCGGCGTCGACTGCTGCGCCTGCCCGTGGAGCATGAACACGGAGACGAGAAGAAGGAGTGCGAGGCACGCTCGACGGGACATGAGATCGCTCCTTGCGTGAGCCGGGGACTAGGAACCGATGGAGACCACTGCGCGACACCCGTCCCCGGGGGCTGTGGGGCGTGGGAGCCGATGGAATGAGGCCGCCAGAGAATGCCTGAGGGCAAAGGCCTGGAGCCCGGATCGACCGAAGTCCGCACCCGTGGTATCGGTCGAGCCGGCTCCCGGCAGTAGGCGGCGCTAGAATAGATCAGTTGCCGATGAGGGAGGTCGGACATGGAGACCGCTCTGCCGGACGCGCAGGCTCAGCTCGTGGAGCGAAGACGACGGGTCGAGGATCTGATCGCGCGAGGCGGACCGGCCCCTCAGCTCGAAGACTTCCTCAGCCAGATCGACGACGCGCTCGACCGATTCGCGGCCGGCACCTACGGCCTGTGCGACACCTGTCACGACCCGATCGAGGCCGACCGCCTGAGGGCGGATCCCCTCATCAGGCTGTGCCTGGACCACCTCACGCCGTCGGAATCCCGCGCGCTCGAGCGGGACCTCGAACTCGCGTCGCGGGTTCAGGCGACGCTGCTGCCGCCGCCGCAGATGACCGCGGGTACATGGCAGATCGCCTACCAGTACGCTCCTCTGGCCACCGTCAGCGGCGACTACGTCGATGTCATCCGGCCTGAAGGCGGGAACGGGTCGGATCTGCTCTTCCTGTTTGGTGACATCACCGGGAAGGGCGTGGCCGCGTCGATGCTCATGGCGCACCTGCACGCGAGCATGCGGACGCTGGTGGATCTCGGGTTCCCGCTCGGACAGATGATGGCGCGCGCGAATCGGGTGTTCTGCGAGAGCACCATGTCGGACCACTACGCGACGCTCGTCTGCGGGCGGCTCGACTCGACCGGCGGTCTCGAACTCCTCAACGCCGGACACTGTCCGCCGCTCTTGCTGCACGACGGGCGTGCGGACGCGCTCGAGGCGACGGGGCTGCCGATCGGCCTGTTCTGCGTCGAGGACTTCACGTCGCGGCAGGCGATCCTCGTCCCGGGCGACACGCTCCTGCTCTATACCGACGGCCTGACCGAGGCGTTCGACGGCGACGGGAATCAGTACGGGACGGAGCGGGCGATCGCGACGGCACTCTCCCACGCCGGCGATCCGCCGGGCGGGCTGGTGGCCGCCTGCGTCGAGGATCTCGCGCAATTCAGGGGCACGGCGCGACGAGAGGACGACCTCACGATTATGGCCATCAGGAGATCGACATAAGCGAGTAGGATGGTGCTCAGGCTCAAGAACACTCAAATGACGGTCTGATGCATCTCCGGAGCCCCGATGCCAAAGCGATCGGGTCGAGGAAACAGTGGACGTCGCGTCATCTAGGGCGCGACTGCAGAGTGGGCAGAGGGCAAGGTACCTGCCGAAGTTCGCGCTGGTCCTTGTCGCTTACTTCCTCGCGGGGAGGATTGGGCTCGCCGTCCCGTTCACCAGCGGGAATGTCTCCCCCGTCTGGCCGCCTGCCGGGATCGCCCTGGCGGCCACGTTGCTGGTCGGGTACCGAATCTGGCCCGCCATCGTCATCGGCGCCTTCCTCGTCAATTACCTGAGCCCGCTTCCCCACGCGGCCGCGTTCGGCATTTCCCTGGGCAACGCGGCCGGTCCCCTGGCAGGTGCGTGGTTGCTGCGGCGGATTCCGGGATTCCAGCTCTCTCTCACCCGCTTGCGGGATGCCCTGGGATTGGTTGTCCTTGGCGCCCTCGGCGGCACCGCGATCAGCGCGACCATCGGGGTCGTCGTGCTGTTCGTCGCGCGGGTGGGCGCGTGGTCGAGTCTCGGATCGGCCTGGCTGATGTGGTGGCTCGGCGATGCCATGGGCGTCGTCATCGTCGCCCCGCTGGTCCTGAGCTTCAGGAGCCTGCTGGCGATCCGCGGGCGCCGCCGACTCGCGGAACTGGGAGGGCTCTCGGTGGGCGCGATTGTCGTCTGCGCCCTGATCTTCGAGGGGCGGCTCGGGCTGAGGGGCGGCGACGACGTCCTGGCGCTGGGCGTCCTGCCGTTCGTGATCTGGGGGGCGATACGCTTCGAGGCGGCGGGTGCCGCATCGGTGGCCGTCTTCATCACCGCCATCGCCGTGTGGGAGACCGCTCATGGTTCCGGGCCATTCGTCCTGACCACGCCCCTGCAGAACGCGGCCCTGATGCAGTCGTTTCTCGGCGTCATCGCGGTATCCGGATTATCCGTCGCGGCTCTCGTGAGCGAACGAACGGCCCTGATCCGAAGCGAGGCGGCGCGCGGGGCGCGCCGGCAGGGTGAGGCGCGCTTCCGTGAAATCGCGGGGGCCGCGAGCGAGGGCATCTGGATGCTCGACTCGGACCTGCTCACCTGTTTCGTCAACCGGCGCATGGCGGAAATGCTGGGGGTGACCATCGAAGAGATGCTGGGCCGGCCGGTGCTCGCCTTCCTATTCGAACAGGACGTGGAGCCGAGACGTGCCGTGCTGGCCCGTCGAAAACTCGGCGTCAGCGAGGTCTTCCAGGACCGGTATCGCAGGAAGGACGGCTCCGAGCTGTGGGCGAGGGTGTCGACCACGCCGTCGTTCAGCGCCGACGGGAGCTTCGGAGGCGTGCTCGCCATGGTGAGCGACATCACCGAACAGAGGCGCGCGGAGGCCGAGCGGCGGGCCGCCCTTGACCGTATCGCGCTGCTCTCCAGGGCCGTTGAGCAGACGGCCGACAGCGTCCTGGTCGCGGATCGAGACGGCATCATCGAGTACGTCAACCCCGCGTTCGAGGAGACCACCGGCTATAGCTGGGGCGAGGCCGTCGGGCAGACGCCCCGCATTCTCAAGTCCGGCCAGCACGACGCGGGTTTCTACCGGATGCTCTGGGGCGAGATCCTCGCCGGGCGCCCGTTCCGGGGAACCCTCGTCAACCGGAAGAAGTCCGGCGAGATCTACTGGGCCTCGCAGACCATCACCCCGATCAGCTCCGACGACGGGAGTATCGCGCACTTCGTCTCGGTGCTCCGGGACATCACCGAGGTCCGCCGGCAGCACGAGCAGGAAGTGCAGGTCCGCCTGGCCCGAGATGTCCAGCAGCAGTTCTACAAGGTGGGCCTGTCGGTACCGGGCCTCGACATCGCCGCAGCGGCGCATCCCGCCGCGGAGACCGGGGGAGACTACTTCGATTTCATCGGGGCCCCCGGGGGCCGTATCTACGCCGTCATCGG
>PMKG01000429.1 GCA_003157675.1 Acidobacteriota bacterium | reverse complement strand
TCGTCCCAGCCGAGCATCAGGCCGCCGCCGAGCCGGACGTGGAGCGCCGAGTTCTTCAGCGGGTAGACTCTCGCCGTCACGAAGAGGGTTTCGATACCGGCCCCCCTGGTCGCCGACGGCCAGCTGGATGCGATCATCCAGCTCCCTTTCTCGGCGCCGAGCAACACCTTCGGGCTGACCGCGATGCCGATGGAGACATCGAAGAGCCACGCCGTCCCGCTTTCGGAGAGCCCCGGGGCGGTGGCAGGCATCGGCGCTCTGCCGACGTCGATCGCGGCCCACATCCGGCCGGGCGCGGTCGGGTCGGCGGCCAGAGACGAGTGAGCCGTCACCAGGATGAGTCCTGCCGCCACCAGCCACGACGCGGCCAGTGATGCGCCCGTTCGTGTCGGCTGAAGAGACATCGTCGTCCTCACGTTGCCGGCTCCACGCGCCCCGAACCAGTTACTTCCACGTGTAGCCCGCGCCGACGGTCACCGCGCGCACGTTCACGGCGGTGGCGCTCACCTGACCGCCGTGATACAGGATGAACGGCGTGATGTGGTGGTGCCCGCGAATCCTCACGTCGTACCCGACGCCCGCCTCCCAGCCGAGGCCGGTGAAGTCAGCCGAGGTGTACTGCGCGTAGCCCTCGGCGATGATGAAGCCAGCGCCGAGGCGCACATTGAACGGCAATCCGCTCAGCGGATAGATCCTGACCGTGAGGAATAGCGGGTGGACCGTGGCGCCACGGCTCGGGTCCCCGGGGCTGGTGGTCCGGATCTCCCAGCCGCCCACCTCCACGCCGAGCATCAGGAGGCGCGGGGTCGCGACGCCGCCTGCCACATTGAAGAAGAATCGAGGCGCGCTGTCGGAGAACCCCGGCATCGAGCGTTGCAGCTGTCCGGCGCCGAAGTCGACCTCGAACCATCCGCCGGTGGATGGCGCCCGGTCGTCAGCCAGAGACGGCGCGGCCGCCAGGAGAAGAAGCGCTACCGCCAGCCAGACGGCCCCGAGTGGACTCGACCGGATCGTCGCAGCGCAAGGCATGACAGCCCTCCACGTCGAAATCCCCATGAAGGGTCGCTGCCGAAAGGTTACGTGCCACCCGGGGCAGGATGGGACCGCTCAAATCTTCGCTATCCAGGCGGCGATTTCATCGATGACGTCCGCCGCCACGTGGCTGGGCCTGGCCATGTACTCTCCAGGCGTGCTCTTTCCCTCACCGGCCTCGAACAGGTGATTGAGCGCCGGAAACGACCGGAACCTCACGTTGGTCCGATCCTTCAGCGCGTCCTTCCAGCGCGCGAAATCCGTCATGAGGACCTGGTAGTCGCGCTCGCCCTGGAGAATGAGCATCGGCTGCTTCAGCGCGCGCGCCTCGACCGCGGGATCGTAGCCCTGAAGGTCGAGCCAATACGAGGGTGGTGCCGAAAAGAGCACCTCGCTCGGTGAGCTGTTCGGTTTGAGCGCCTTTACGTTCTGGGCGTCCGCCTTGGCCTTGTCGAGCGCCGCGAGCGCCGCCGGAGTGTTGCCTTGCAACGACGCAAAATAGGCGTTCTGTTCGACGATCAGGTCTTCCAGCGGGCGTGCGGCGCCGGCCATCGAGATCAGGCCGGCGAGGTTCGGGTCGCGGCGCCCGATTCGCGTGATCAGGTAGCCGCCCAGACTATGGCCAAGGACGATGATGTGACCAGAGTCGATCTCCGGCCGGCCGCGAAGGTACTCGGCCGCGGCCAGCGCGTCGTCAACCGTTTCGTCCTGCACGGTGAAGTTCTTGATCGACCCGAGCCTGGCGGCCGCATAACGCGTCCGCTTCTCGTAGCGCAGGACGGCGATGCCGCGTGAGGCGAGCCCTTCGGCCAGATCGCGGAACGGCTTCTGGGGGCCGATGGTTTCGTCGCGGTCGTTGGGACCGGAACCGTGAACCAGCACCAGCGCCGGCACTCGGGTTCGTCCCATGGGCAGGGCCAGCGTGCCCGGCAACTGCCACTCACCCTTGCCGACAGTCACCTCTTCGGTCCGGAACGAGCCGGGCTTGCTGTAAGCGGGCGGTGCCCACACCACCGACGGGTCGGTGCCGGGCCTGGCGAGCAACCCGCCCAACTCGCCGTTGCTGTTCACGGTGATGATGAAATCCCAGGTGGACTTCTCGAATTGAACGGAGAGGATGACGGTTCGCTGATCGCCGGAAGCTTCGACCTTCGGCTCCTGGCGCTTGAGAATGGCCCCTGAGCCACGAAGAATCGGCTGTAGGCCGCCACGGAGCTGGTCCTCGGACAACGCCGACCGCAAATGTGGAGCGAGCATCGAGATGACGTCCGCGTATTTTTCCTGAATCAGCAGATCGAGCGCCTGGTTTGCCTTGGACACGGCCTGGTCGGCAGCAACAGGCGCAGCCGGCACGGCGGGCCGCTGGGAGTACGAAGCGGAAGCAAGCAGAGCCGCAAAAAGGGCGAACGTGAGGGTCCGCATGATGACTCCTTGATGAGCGATCCGGCCCGAAGGACATTCGGCCGGCCCGGGTCCTTCCTCGAACTCCGGGCCCAACCGGGATGATGCCCGCTCACACTATGGCCGTGAGCCGTTGACTGTCAAACAGGTTCTCGAGGCTCCAACGCCGCCGGCTCAGTGCAGGGCGGCCGGGATGATGAACTGGGGCATCAGGTCCTCGAAAACCTTCCGCCACGTCGGGAAGTTGCCGTAGTTGCCGGCGGTGACGAGCACGGCCAGATCCAGTTCTGGAACCACCATCACCAGCTGGCCGCCGTTGCCCTGGGCCATGTACTCGCTGTAGGCATGACCACCCACCGTCACCTGGAACAGATGCCAGGTGTGAACCGGACCGGGTTCATCGGAGATCGAATCGGGTGAGTCGAGCGGCAGGAGCCTGCCCAGAGACCCCCTGTGGTACTCCGTTCGCAACACGTAGCCCAGGATCGGGCAACCAAGCCGCGTCGCGGCCGGCAGGCCTGAAGGCCCATCTGCCCTACACCCGGTCCCCGTCCTCCCTCCGTGGTCTGCTGACCGCTGACGCCCAGCAGGTGACGGGCGAGCCTGCAGGGCGGTCGCGACGGCGCCGATAACCCTTGTAAGCCGCCGTTGTGCCCGATTGTGGCCCACTTCCGCCTGTCGCCCCATCCCGTGATTCCGCTCGGCGCGATTGTCATTGACAACAGTCTTACATTGTATAGGAGTGTTACCCATGAGTAGGGACGACGCCCCCACCACCCTGTCCGGCAAGGAACGGCTGGTGCTCGAACTGCTCGCCGCCAAGCGCGACCGCATGTATGGATTGGAGTTGGTGGCGGAATCACACGGGCGCCTCAAGCGGGGCACCGTGTATGTGACGCTCGGAAGGATGCAGCAGAAGGGCCTCATCGAGGCCGAGCCTGAGAAGTTCACCGACGACTCGGGCCTGGTACCCCGCCGGATGTACCGCGCAACACCCTACGGGCTGCGCGTGCTTCGGGCCTGGGCGAGCGTCGCCCGTGCGCTCGCGTGGGAGGCGGGATCATGACGCCTGCCCAGCGCTCGGCCGCGGATGTGGGCGCGTGGCTTCGACGGTGGGCCTGTCGGGCTCGGCCGTCGGCAGACGGAGAGATCCAGTCCGAGCGGGGGACGGCCGCGGGGTGGCGATCGACGGCGTCCGACCTGGTTCGGCTGGGCATCATGATCCCAGCCGCGCTGCTCGCGGCCGCCGCCGTGGAAGTGCTGGTCGTGAAATACGTCAGGACCGCGCTGGATCTCAGCGGCGACAGGAACTGGGAGCACGCCCTCTACGCGTCCGCGTTCTGGCTCGCCTCGCCGTTGATGGCGGCGGCCTTCGTCGCAGCGCTGTGCTGGCTCGCTCCCCCGGGCCGCCGGGTTGCGGTAGCCCTCGGCGCCGCTGGTGTCGTCGTCCTCTGGGGTGCGCTGCTCGTGTTCGGTTCGGTTTACCCCTGGGCGGGGCAACCCGGGTCAGGCAGCTGGCCGCTGGCGATGGGACCGATCACGTGGTTCTGTGGCGCGGGGGCCCTCTCTCTGGCCCGACGCGCACGTCCAGCCCTGCCGTTCTTGCTACCATGGCGCCCGGCCAAGGAGGCGCGATGAGCAGGTTTCACGGCATGGGGATGAAGAAGACGCTCGGCGTGCTTGCGCTGGTCCTGTTCTCAGGTCTCGCGCTTGCTCAGAGTGTTCTCGAGCTCGTCCCGGACCAGCCCGGGGCGCTCACCTGCTGGTCGGAGACCCGGTCTGCGCCGAGGCCGCTCAGCATCCACTACCTGAAGGTGGCCTTGAACAAGCCGACGCTGGAGGTCTTCACGCTGCCCGGCGACGATCCCGACGGCGCCGGCCCGGCGGAGAGCCAGTTGACCCCGCCGATCGACCTGTTCACGAAGTTCCATGCTCTGGCCGCGGTCAACGCCAACGCCTTTTCCGGGCTGAACGCCAAGCCGGACGATGCTGATTGGTTCGAGGGCCGCCCGGTCGACATGCACGGACTCGTGGTCTCGAGCGGCAAGGTGATCAGTCCGGTGGAACAGGGTCGGGTCTCGTTCTGGATTGACGGCGCCGGAAAGCCCCACATCGGAACGCCGAAGCCAACCGACACGGTCGTCACGGCGGTTGCCGACTGGTCCTCCACACTGCTCGTCGACTCCAGGATCATCCCCGACCCGGCCATCCAGACGCTCCACCCGCGCACCGCCGTCGGCTTCGACGACACGGGCGCCTGGCTCCTCCTGGTTGTCGTCGACGGACGCCAGCCCGGCTTCAGCGAAGGCGTGACGTTGTACGAGCTTGCCGGGATCTTCAAGGCGCGCGGCTGCACCCAGGCGATCAATCTGGATGGCGGCGGCAGCAGCATCATGCTCGTCCAGGTACCGGGAGATGGCGTACGCACCGTGAACAGCCCGTCGGGGAAGGAGCCGCGCCCGGTGCCGGTGATGCTGGGAGTCAGGGTTCGAGCGGCCGCAGGACGTTGACGGCCGCAGAGCATTTTCTCATCTTGCGATCTTGCGAAGTACTGAGCGCCCGGCAGGCGGGTCGCGAGATCGCACGATTGCCAGATCGCACGATTGCAAGATGTCAGTAGCTGGAATCGAACCGCGTGTTGACGATGTTGTTGTGGATCGAGCCGAAGCTGTAGCTCAGGCCGAACGACAGGTAGTACGAGTAAGAGGTTGCCAGCTGCGATCGCCTGACGAGGATCTCCTCCAGCGTGGCCGTGCCCATGGGCAGGTAGATCTGGTCGTGGACCCGTTCGATGTCGCCCGAGAAGCGCACCGAGAACCCCTTGAACACGCGCAGGTTGAGGCTGTTCCACAAGATCAGCCGGTTCTTCGAGAGGTCGGTCAGGTACTGCCTGGCCTCGAACGAGGAGTACCAGGAACCCCACGGCTGCTTGAAGGTGGCCGCGAGCAGGAACGACTGCGTCGGCAGCGTCTCCTGCAGCTTGTCGAAGATCGTCACCTCGTCGTAGCGGAGATGCGTCACGCCGACGCCGTAGTTGAACGTGAACTGGCGGCGCGTCGATTCGGAGTACGGGAAGATGTTGTACTCGACGGCCGGCCCGACGCTGAGCAGCAGGCGAC
Source organism: Acidobacteriota bacterium (assembly GCA_003157675.1). GTDB lineage: Bacteria > Acidobacteriota > Vicinamibacteria > Vicinamibacterales > Fen-181 > FEN-299. The sequence goes on along the minus strand of PMKG01000429.1, from coordinate 13,986 downwards.
GGTTGTAATAGGTGGACCGTGAAGCCTGCGCCCGCGCGCCGGCGGACCAATGGGGCGTGAGGCTCTTGACCGCATACGCGGTCACGCCGAACGTGCGGGTCTTGTCGATGTACTCCGTTCCGTCGCTGAACGTGTACCTGCTCCTGCTGAAGTCGAAGTCCCCGCCCAGTTTCAGCTTCCACGCATCGGTCACCCGACTCGCGACCAGCGACCCATAGACGTCGGTCGAATTCGTCAACTGTTCACCGCTCGAATAGAGGCTGACATTGGTGCTCATGTACCAGAAGTTCCACGGGTCGTGCACGGGCGCGGTCGGGGAAGCGCCTCCTTTCGGCTGGGCTCTCGTGATCTGCAACTCGGAGGCGACCGATGTCTGCGCCACGTAGTGCACGAGCCCCAGCTTGATCGTGCTCGCGAGGCCGCGCCTGGTCTCGTCCGACGTGTTCGTCACCCGGCTGACGTAGTGGAGGAGGTGATCGACGCCGGCGAAGCGGCCAAGACCGATGAACGAGAGGGTGTAGTTCTCTCCCCCGCCGCCGGTCCCTTCCCCGGTGATCAGCAGGTGGACGTCCGCCTGCTTGCGGTCCCGAACATAGTCGACGAAGGTGATCTCGGTGCGGAAGAAGTCGAAGTCGCACGAGACGTTCACGCAGTCGAGGAACACCTTGACGCTGTCCGCCGGCGGGCCAGCCACCGGCGCCTGCTGCGCGGCAGTTCCGAACGCGGCGAGAACGACCAGCAGTGCGGCGACGACGCCGACGACCCAGCCGCGCGTGAACGTGTGCATGCGTCTCCCTGGAGGGGCGGGCGGAGCCCGTATATTAGACGCTCGATTGACGCGGGGGATAGAACTTAATCGCGCAGTCGCCGGGTGTCAGTCCAGGCGTACGACCGGTGGCTTCTGAAACCAGCCGCCTTCACTGATGATGAACCAGCCAATCGGGAACCCGTTCTCGTGCGTGTAAATCAGACCAAGGCCCTTCGCATCGATCGGGACGTCGAAGCGGCGCCCGACGATGAGCGACTCGCCGGGCTGCAGCATCGTGTCCAGGGGGATGGCCGACGGATCGGGCAGCGGATCGTACCGGCGTCCTCGCGCGTCGGTCAGGTACACGACCGTCCCTTTCTCTCCCATGGGCACGCGCCTGGCTCGATTCGAGATCCGTAGCGAGACCTCGTACAGCGGGGCCGGCGGCGCATCAACCCGCTGGGCGGCGACGACCGCGATGCACCAGTCGTCGAAGCACTGCGTGTCGCCCACACGATACGTGCGCCGCGGCTCCAGGATCGACGCGGCAATGACCACCGCGAAATAGGCGGCCGCCCCGGTCCCCAGGCGTCGCAGGATCCGGCCGGCCTGCGCCCATCGGCCGCGAAGGGCGGACACGGCGGCGGTGACCAGGGTCACGAGCGTCACGAGCGCCAGGAGCAGGAACAGGGGCTCGAACGGGTTCATCATCGGCACGGACGCCTCCGATCAGGGGGCGATGCAGCGCCTCGGCGCGCCCGCCCTCGTCGCCGCTCTCCGCGATCCGCTGACCGCCGACCGCTACGCCTCTCTCCCCGTGACGTGGCGCGCAAGCAGGACGAAGACCACGAGCGCCGCCACGCCCGTGAACGCCTCGGTCAGCAGCATCCCGTTGGTCGACCAGGCGTCGTGCGCCCAGCCGGCCGCGCGCAGCATCCCCAGGCTGAACAGCGTGTTGATGGCGAAGAAGAGGTTGATCTTCGTGGCCGCGGCCGTCTCGCCGATGATCGCCAGCACGAGCCCGGTGAACGACGCCGTCACCATCCCCAGCGTGAACGTGTAGAACAGCGTCGTGATCGCGTAGGCCATCGACGTCCGCGGCGACGCCGCCATCACGACGCAGGCGACGAGGCCCAGGCCGCACGACACGGCGTACGCGGTCGGCTTCGACACCCGGTCCGCGAGCCGTCCGCCGGCAAAGCAGCCGATCACGATCACGATCCCGCCGCCGAGGCCCAGCACGGAGGACACGACGTCGGCCGACGCGTGGAACTCCTGCGCGATCGCGCCGAACAGGAACATCGCCGCGCCGGTGCCGATCGGCAGAATCGCCAGGATCATCGCGATGCGCCCCGCGCGCGAGCGGAGCACCTCCACCAGCTCGCGCCACGCGTCCGCCACCCTCGCCATCACCGACGCGCCCTCGAGCGCACGCGGTGGCTCTTCCACGACGAGGAGCGGGATCGCGCACGCCGAGAGCAGCGCCGCCAGCGCGAGACCGCCCATCCACGGCGCCGGCGAGTGTACGATGAGCCAGAGCGCGATGCCGCCGCCGGCCGTCTGGCCGAACTGGTTGCCCGCCTGGAACCACCCGGCCGCCCGCCCGCGCGTCGCCGGCGTGGTGTTGTGCGCCATCAGCCCCTCGGTCGCAAACGCGCTGAAGGTGGCGGCCACCGTCGTCAGGAGCGTCAGCGCCGAGAGCAGCGGCGCGGTGGACCTGGTCAGCGGGATCACCACCATCGCCAGCAGGCCGATCGAGATCGACGCGATGGAGATCAGGTACCACGTCTTGCGCGAGAGCGTGTAGTCGCCGATCGGCGCCCAGAGGAACTTCCACCCGCCGCCGACGAACGTCATCCCGACGATGCCGGCAATGGCCGAGACGTCGAGGCCCGCGCGGCTGGCGAGATAGCCGAGCGCCACGGCCGGAAACCCGTTCGCCAGGCCGAGCGGGAAGTACAGGACGAGCCAGACGAACGGGTGCGGGACGACGGGGCCCGCCGGCCGGCGGGCGTCGGGGTCGGACATGGTCCGTGCATTGTAGTGCGGGAGCCGCAGTCGGATTACAATGCCCGACCATGAAACAGGTTGCACCCGCCGCATGGCTGATTCTCGCGCTCGTGCCGGCCGCCGTCCTCGCGCAGGCACACGTCCCACCGAAGGCTCCCGCGAAGGCCCCGTCCGTCGTGAAGGAACTGCAGGCCACGCCGTCCACCGTGGCTTACGGCTACTACGACGCCGCCGCCCAGCCGGTGATGCGCATCGCGTCGGGCGACGTGATCCGCGTCCACACGCTCATCACGTCGACGCCGACGCGCCTCGAGGGCGCCGGCGTCGCGCCCGACCAGGTGGAACCGGCGCTCCGGGAAGTCGTCGAGAAGGTGACCAACAAGGGACCGGGCGGCCACATCCTCACCGGCCCGATCTACGTCGAGGGGGCCGAGCCCGGCGACGTGCTCGAGCTGCGGATCCTGAAGATCGACCTCGCGATCCCGTACGCGTACAACGCGTTCAGCACGCGCGGCGGGTTCCTGCCGCAGGACTTCACGGCGGGCGCGATGAAGATCGTGCCGCTCGACGCGAAGCGGATGGTGGGACGCTTTGCGGACGGTATCGAGATCCCGCTCCACCCGTTCTTCGGCAGCATGGGCGTGGCGCCTCCCCCCTCGGCGGCCCGCGTCAGCAGCGCTCCTCCCGGGCGTCACGCGGGAAACATCGACAACAAGGACCTGGTGGCCGGGACGATCCTCTACATCCCGGTCAACGTCCCCGGCGCGCTGTTCGAGGTTGGCGACGGCCACGCCGCGCAGGGGGACGGCGAGGTGGACATCACCGCGCTCGAGACGTCGCTCGTCGGCACCTTCCAGCTCGTCGTCCGCAAGGACCTCCACCTGACGTGGCCGCGCGCCGAGACGCCGACCGACTGGATCACGATGGGCATGGACGACGACCTGACCGAGGCCGCGAAGATCGCCACGAGGGAGATGATCGACTTCCTCGCGACGACCCGGAAGATGACGCGCGAGGACGCCTACATGCTCGTCAGCGCGGCCGGCGACCTCATCATCACGCAGGTGGTGGACGGCCCGAAGGGGGTGCACGTGAAGATGCCCAAGCGCGTCTTCGTCGAGCCTGCCGCGAAGAAGATCGGGAAGTGACACCCCTTCTGGTGAACTACTGTCGCTGGTAGTAGATGTCAGCCACGGCATAGGCTGAAGCCCGGATTCGTCTGACAGGTCAGCGCCCTCGATCGGGTCGGTCCCCATGCGTCCAGGCGTCAGTGCGTCCGCTGTCGTGATCGCTGTTGACGACCTGTCGAAGACCTACGGTCCGCTCGTCGCTCTCGATCGGGTGTCCTTCTCGGTGCGCGGGGGAGAGATCCTTGGGCTCATCGGCCCGAACGGCGCCGGTAAGACCACGCTGTTCGAGTGCCTCTCGGGCCTGCTGCCGGCCGATGAGGGACGCGTCACTTTCGGCGGCGGCGCGCACGCGGACCGGCGGTCCGATGTTCTCTTCTATCTGCCCGACGCGATTGCCCCGTGGCCGGACCAGACGGTGGACTGGGCCCTCCGGTTCACCATGGGTTTTCTCGGCGGCCGCGGCAACCTGCGCGACGAGCTCGTGGAGCGCCTCTCGCTCGGATCCCTGCTGGCATCGAGAATCGGCACGCTGTCCAAGGGCCAGCGAAAGCGGGCGCTGCTCGCCGTCGGCCTGCTCACCTCGCAGCCCGTACTGCTCATCGACGAGCCGTTCGAAGGCCTGGACCTGCGCCAGAGCCGCCAGGTGGAGGCGACGCTTCGCTGGCACGCCACGTCCGGCCGGACGCTGTTCGTCTCGATCCACCAGATTCACGACGCGGGCCGGATCTGCGACCGATTCGTGCTGCTGAGCGGCGGTCGGGTCTGCGCCGAAGGGACGGCCGAGGAACTGTCGGCGCGCGCCGCCGCGCGCCTCGAGGGCCGGGCGCCGACCGATTTCGAGGAGGTGTTCCTTGCGCTGGCGTAACGGCGCGTGGGCCTGGCTCCTCGAAAAGGATTGGCGCGAACTGATGGCGGCGCGGTCGTGGTGGATCCTGCTCGCCGCCATGGGTCCGCTCGTGGGGTTCTCGTTCATCAGCGCCGTTCGGACCTACGCGGAGGCGAGCGGTCTCGGCGGCACGTCGGCCGGCGTCGGCGAGGCGTTCTCGCCGCTCATCGGTGTGTGGGCTCCCACCTTCAGCGCCTGCGAACTTGCTGCCGTGTTCCTGTTGCCGTTTGTGGCGATCAGGCTGGTCGCCGGCGGCCGGCAGAGCGGCGCGCTCCGGCTCGAACTCCAGCAGCGGCTGCCGGCGATCGCCCTGGTCTCGGCCACGGCGCTCGTGCTGACGCTGGGCTGGATCATCGCGTCGGTTCCCCCGCTGTTCGCCGTCATCCTGTGGAGAGCTTACGGCGGCTGGATCTACCCGCCCGAGCTGGCCGCCGTCGCGACGGGGCACCTGCTGAACGCCGGCCTCACGATCGCGCTGGCCGCCGCCATGTCCGCGCTCGCCGAACACCCGTCGACCGCCGCCATCCTCACGCTCGGCGCGACGGTGGGCACGTGGATCCTGAGTTTCATCGCGGCCGTCAACGGCGGCTGGTGGGAGCGGGTGGCCGGCTACACGCCGACGGCGATGGTCTCCGAATTCCAGCACGGTCTCGTCAGGCTTTCCGTCGTGCTGGTCGCAGCCACGCTTATCGCGGCCGGGCTGGGCCTTGCGGCCGTCTGGCTGCGCACCGGCGTCCCGACGCGCCGGCGGTCGTGGGAATCGGTCGCGCTCGCGGCGGCCGCCTCGGCCGCGATCGCCGTCGCGACGCTCGCCACGCCGAGTTGGGACCTCTCAGAAGATCGCGCCAACTCCTTCTCGAGAACCGACGAGGCCGCGCTCGCGCGGGTCACGTCTCCATTGTCGATTGAAGTCCACCTGGCCCCCGAGGATCCCCGGCGCGTCGATCTCGAGCGCCGGGTGCTCGGCAAGCTGCGGCGCGTGCTGCCGCATGCCGACGTGCGGTACGTGTCGTCCACCTCGATCGGCCTCTTCGAGCAGACCAGCCCGCACTACGGCGAGATCTGGTACGACGTCGGCGGTCGCCGGGCGATGAGTCGGTCGACGACGGTCGAAGGGACGCTTGAGGTGATTTACCGCCTGGCGGGCGTTTCTCCGCCGGCCGTGGCCGGGGAGGCGGAGTTCCGCGGCCATCCACTGGCCATTCCGCCGCGCGGCGCCGCCTGGCTGTTCTACGCGGTCTGGCCCGCGCTCATCATTGCGTCAGCGTTTGCCATGCACAGGAGACCACGATGAAGTCACGTTTCTCCAGGGGCGTGTTCGCCCTCTGTGTCGCGCTCGCGGTCCTGCCGCTCGTTGCAACGGATCTGAAGGTCGATCTCGCCAAGGAAGTCGTCGGACGCCCACCGTCGGTCTTCGAGCCGATGGTCGGCACGTGGGTCATTGCGCAGGACGGCCCCGACAAGGTGGTGATGGTGGACGGGCGGCCGTGGGTCGCCAGCAAGGACAACCCGACGCGGCTGCTCGTCGAAGGGGCGCGGAAGCTGTATGGCACGTCCAACGAAGAGCTGATGGACAACGCCAGGCAGTTCGCCTACTACCCCGTCGCCCTGCTCAAGGGGCTCGCGACGTTCTCGAACGGCACAATCGCCCTGAAGTTCAAGACGGTTGCCGGAGACGCCGACCGATGCTCGGGCATCGTCTTCAACGTCAAGGAGACCGGCGACTGGCTCGCGATGCGCTACAACGACACGGAACACAACATCGCGTTGTGGGAGTTCCACAACGGGCTGCGCAGGCCGGTCAAGTTCGGAGGCCGAGAAGCCTTCCCGCTGGATCGCGCCGCCTGGCACGAGTTGAAGCTGACGGTGGACGGCGCGGACGTGAAGGGGTTCATCGACGGCCAGCTCGGCCTCGAGTACACGCTCGGCAGCGCGCCAGGACCTGGCCGCGGCGGCGCGCCACCCAGCCAGGATCTCTATCCGGCGAACAACCCGGTGCTGCGCCCCCCGGTCGCTGGACGCATCGGGCTGTGGTCGAAGACCGACAGCACCAGCTACTTCAAGGATTACGTGGTCAGCCCGCGCTGACCGGCAGCGGTCTGAGACGTGCCGCCCGCGGCTCAGAAGATGAACGTCCGTCGTGAGGGGGCCGGCCTGCCGGCGACGGTGCCCGGGCCGCCGGTGCCGGTCGCCCCCGTGCGCCGGCCCGGCATGTCCCACAGCAGGACCGGGCGCTCGGTGAGCGTCAGTTCCACGTCGCGCGTCTTCCCTTCGCGGAACAGGGTGAGCTTCATCGTGCTGGCGACCTTCAGGCTCTCCAGCGTCTGACCCAGCTTGTTCGGATCGTCGAGCGGCTTGCCGTTGACCTGCGTGATGATGTCGCCGCCGAGCAGGATCGGCTGGCCGTCGATCGTGAGCTCGAAGATGCCGCCCTGGAGCCCCTTCTGTTCCGCGGGGCTGCCCGGTTCGATCGCCTCGATGAGAAAGCCATCGACGAGCGGCACGCGCAGCAGGTCCTTCAGGCCCGGCACGATGAACTGGCCCTGCACGCCGAGCCACGGCCGGATCATCCGTCCCTTGTCGAGCANNAGGCCGCACGGGTCGACCATCGGTCCGCCGGAGTTGCCCGGGTTGATCGACGCGTCGGTCTGGATCATCGGCTCGGTCAGCGACCACGCCGCGCCGGGCAGCGTGCGGTTGATGGCCGAGACGATACCGCGCGACAGCGTCTGATCCAGGCCAAGCGGGTTGCCGATGACGGACACGTCTTCACCCACCACGAGGCTGGACGAGTCGCCGAGTTTCGCCACCGGCAGCGTGCCCTGGCTGGGGGGCGGGATCTTGATGAGCGCCACGTCGAAGATCGGGTCCGCTCCGACGAACTTGGCCGCGAGCGTTGTCCCGTCGTCGAGCGTCACCGTCAGGACCTGGCGGCCGAAGACGACGTGCGAGTTCGTGAGGATGAGCCCCGACGGGTCGATGATGACGCCGGAGCCGAGCGCCCGCTCGAGCCGGTGATCGACGTTGTAGGGGTTGATCGAAATCGACGTGATGGACACGACCGCGGGCGACACGGCGTCGTAGAGCGCGGGCAGCGGGCTCGTGCACATGTCTGCGGCCGCGGCCGCCGGGGCAGGAGCAGCCTGCTGCGCCGGAGACGCCGGCGGGGGCGCCGTCTTCGCGGGTTTCGACTGCCCGGCGGCGGTTCCGCCTCCGGCCAGCGCGAGCATGGCAAGGACGGCGCCGAAGGTTCCGATTCGAGCGGTCATGACTCCCACCTTTCTGCGACGACCTGGTTGCGCCCACCTTCTTTCGCGGCGTAGAGCGCCGCGTCGGCCGCGTGGAACAGCCTCTCCCCCGCCCTCGCCGGATCATCCGGCAGCAGAGGCGCGGCGGGACTCTCGTCGTGAGACCAGCTGGCGACGCCGACGCTGACCGACAGCGTGCCGGCCGCGAACGCGCGGCCCGAGAGCTCCGGGGCCGCCGCCTGCACGGCATCGCGCAGCCGAGCGGCCGTCCTGACGGCCTCCGAGCTGCCGTGCCCCGGGAGCACCACCGCGAACTCGTCGCCGCCGTAGCGGCAGGCCACCGCCGAAGACGGCATCGTCGCGGCGATGAGGCGGCCCACCTCGCGGACGGCGTCGGCGCCCGTCAGGTGGCCGTACGTGTCGTTGAGCGCCTTCAGCCGATCGACGTCGATCACCAGCATCGACACCGGCGCGCCGAGCAGCCGCGTTGCCTTGATTATCGCATCCAGCTGCGCCTCGAACGATCGCAGATTGTGCAGCCCCGTCAGGTCGTCGGTCATCGCGAGGTGGCGCATCCTCCGCGCATCGGCGACGAACCGGGCGGCCACCAGGCCGATGGCCACGAACAGCCCGACCTGGACGGCATCCCACTGCCCGTAGTGGACGGTGATCCGCTCCAGGTTCGCCGCGTGGTAGAGGACAACGGCCGCCGCCGAGGTCAGGAGACCGCCGCGCCAGCCGAAAGCCATCGCGGCCAGGATAATCGGCGCGTAGTAGAGGTGCTGAACGGGCGCGTCGCCCGTCACCGTGTCGAGCCACCCGATGAACGCCAGGCCGAGCACGACGGCGGCCGCCGCCCACCACCGCATCGATGGCGGGCGTGTGGAGATGGCGTCTCCGGGCCGTCCTCTGCTGGTCAATTTCACGCGGACCCCTTCAGAAGACTCAGGGCTCAAGGCTCAGGGCTCAAGACTCAGGACTCAGGACGGGATTCCAGACGCGTCTCCTCATCGGACCCGATCTCTGTGGAGCCGCGGCGTCATGGCGGTGACAAGAGTGTGACCGGCGCAATCAGGGCCGACGCGCTCGCTCCGCCGGAGCCGCGGGTGGGGGCGTACCGTCGCCGGCTGCGGCGGTCATGACTCCCACCTTTCCGCAACGACCTGGTTGCGTCCGCCTTCCTTCGCGGCATAGAGCGCCGCGTCGGCGGCACGGAACAGCCGCTCCCCCGCCCTTGCAGGGTCGCCGAGCCGTGGCGGCGCGACCGGGCACTCGTCCGGCGCCCAGCTGGCGACGCCGACGCTCACCGACAGCGTGCCGGCCGCAAACGCGCGTCCCCCCAGCTCCGGGGTCGCCGCATGCACGGCGTCGCGCAGCCGCGCGGCCGTCCTGACGGCCGCCGAGTTCCCGTGCCCTGGCAGCACCACGGCGAACTCGTCTCCGCCGTAGCGGCAAGCCACCGCCGAGGGCGGCATCGTGGCGGCGATGAGGCGTCCCACCTCGCGGACGGCGTCGGCACCCGCCAGGTGGCCGTGGGTGTCGTTGAGCACCTTCAGCCGATCGACGTCGATCACGAGCATCGACACCGGCGTGCCGAGCACCTGGGTTTCCGCGATGATCGCATCCAGCTGCGCCTCGAACGACCGCAGGTTGTGGAGTCCCGTCAGGTCGTCGGTCATCGCGAGACGACGCAGCCGCCGGGTATCGGCGACGAGCCGGGCGGTCAGGAGGCCGATCGCCACGTAGAGCCCGGCCTGGATGGCGTCCGCCTGTCCGTAGTGGACGGTGATCGTCGGCATGTTTGTCGCGTGGCACAGCACGATGGCCGCCGCCGAGGTCAGCAGGCCGCCGCGCCAGCCGAAGATCGAGGCCGCCAGCACGATCGGCGCGTAATAGAGGTGCTGGATGGGCGCGTTTCTCATCAACTCGTCCAGCCACGCGATGAACGCCAGGGCCAGCACGATCACGGCAATCGTCCACCATCGCATCGCGGGCGGACGCGTGGAAATGGCGTCTCCGGGCCGGCCTCTGCTGGTCAGTTTCACGCAGACACCTTCAAAGGGCTCACTCCTCGACATTGCTCGGGGTGCCCTGAGCGAGGGCTCAGAACGCCCGAGTCGAAGGGCAAGGCTCAGGGCTCAGGACTCAGGGCTGATGGAATCCAGACGCGTCTCCCCATCGGACCCGATTTCTGTGGAGCCGCGGAGTCACGACGGTCACAGGACCGTGACCGGCCGGGGGCCGGGCCGACGCGCCCCTTCCGCGCGAGCTACTCGGCTCGCCTGAGCGACCGGTCAGCGACAATGGTAACCTGCAGGCCCTTGGCGAGATCGACGATCCGGTCGGCGAGCGACGGACCGATCCAGGAGCGGACGGGCTTCGGTCGATCCCGCGCGAGAAGGATCTGCGTGACGGCGTTGAGGCGGGCGAACCCCACCAGCGCGCCGGCGACGTCGCGGCCTTCGAGCACGCGCGTCTCGATTTGGAGCGCCCTCGCAAAGTTGAGGTGGCGCTCGACCTGCTCCCGCTCGGGTGCCGCCAGGTGTCCGAGGTCCCCTGTCGGCGTCACGTAGACCGCCAGGCACTCGGCCCGAAGCTGATCCGCCATTCGGCGCCCTCGCCGGATGAGCGCCGCGGTCGACGGGTCCGGCCCGACCAGCAGCAGCAGGCGCTCGCGAACGTCGCCTCCGTCGGTCTCGCCGCTCGGCCGAGGCGCCTCGTCGGCCGCCAGCCGCGATTCGACCACGTAGGCGGCCTGGCGGATGGCCAGCTCGCGCAGCGCGACCAGCGTGGACTCTTTGAAGAAGTTCTCGAGCGCGGCCTGTGCCCGGTCCGGCGGGTAGACCGCGCCGCGGGCGAGCCGGTTGAGCAGCGCCTGGGGCGTCAGGTCGACCATGACGACCTCGTCGGCCTGCTTCAGCNNAGGCTCTCGAGGTGCTGGACGTTCATCGTCGTCCACACGTCGAAGCCCGCGTCGAGCAGGTCGTGTACGTCCTCCCAGCGCTTGGTCCGCCGAGAGCCAGGCACGTTGGTGTGGGGCAGCTCGTCGACGATCACGACCCGCGGCTGGCGCAAGACGATCGCCGCGACGTCCATCTCCTCGAACCACGCGTCGCGGTATTTTGTGGCCATGCGCGGCACGCACTCGAGGCCGGTCACGAGCGCCGTCGTGTCGTGCCGCCCGTGCGTCTCGACGTAGCCGACGACCAGGTCAACGCCGTCGTGCACGGCCCGGTGCGCCTCGCTGAGCATCTGGTAGGTCTTCCCGACGCCGGCCGCGTAGCCGAGGAACACCTTCAGGCGGCCGCGACGGGAGGTCGTCTGTGCCATGGCCGTCATTGCGGGAAGACCCGGACGTCGATCCCCTCGGCGTCGCGGATGAGGCGCTCGAGCGGCGTGCGGCGGAGCCTGGCCGTCCAGGAGTGCGCGAGCGAGTGGCCGACGAAGATCTGGGTGATGCCCAGCCGCCGGGCATGGTCGAGGATGGCGGCCGCGGGGTCCTTCCCCTCGAGGATGTCCAGGCGCGCCTCCTGCGCCCGCGCCAGCGTGGCGTTGCGCTCGTTGGCCGACCGGTCCTCCTCAGTCAGGTGATCCTGCACGACGTAGGTGGCGAACAGCTCCCCGTGAAAGTGGTCCACCGCGCGGCGGGCGGCCGAGAGCATCCGCGCGGCGTTGGCGCGCGGCGTCATGCAGACGAGGATCCGCTCCTGCGTCGCCCACGACGACTCGATGCCGTGCTGCCTCAGGTAGTCCTCGAGCTGGCGATCCACGACCTCGGCCGCCAGCAGGAGGGCCCGCTGCCGGAGGGCGTTCAGCTCGTCGGCCGTGTCCGCGTCGGCGCCGGCCTCCGGCGGCGCGTCGACGACGACCAGCTCGTCGGCGCGGCTCACGAATCCCTGCGGAACGGACTGGACGGGCGCACGGCCGACCACCTGGCGGACGAACTCCTGCTGCTCGGCGATGTACTCGAGGCCGATCGTCGTCAGGACCGAGATGCCGGCTTCGAGCATCTCCTCGACGTCCTGGTAGCGCCGGGCGTGGCGCGCGCCTGGAGGGTTATCGTAGGCGAGTCCGTCGACCAGGCACACGCGCGGGCGGCGCCGGAGCAGCGCGTCGAGGTCGAGGACCGGGACGCCGTCCACCTCGCGCGGCGGGATCCGCTCGAGGTCGTGGATGACGCGCGCCGCGTCGGGAGGCACATCGGGCTGCAGCGCCGCCACCACCACGTCCTCGCCCCGCTCGTGGCGTCGCCGTCCCTCGTCGAGCAGGCGGAACGACTTGCCGACGCCGGGAGCGTATCCGAGGAACACCTTGAGCTGCCCGGCGCGCGCGGCGCGCTCCCTCGCTTCGATGTCCCGAAGCAGCGCCTCGGGATCTCGCCTCCCGGGCGCGGTGCCTTCAGCGGTGGCCATCGTTGAGCATTGTACGTGGTCTGCCGCCCGGCGACCGCTCTTCCTTCTCCGCTACCCAGGAGACCCGGAGGCTTCCAGGCAGGTCACTTGCGGGGGAATCGCCGGTCCAGGTCCAGGTTGAGCTCGAGGACGTTCACCCGCGGCTCGCCGAGGATGCCGAACGTCCGTCCCTCCGTGTGCCGCGCCATCATCTCCAGCACCTGCTCCACCGGGACCCCGCGCGCCTTCGCCACGCGGGCCACCTGCGCCTGGGCGTTGGCCGGGCTGATGTGCGGGTCCAGGCCCGACTCGGAGGCGGTGACCGCGTCGGCCGGGATCGGCCTCGCCGGCGTGAATACGAGCGGCGCCTTGTCGTCGTTGAACGCCTTGATCAGCTTGACGTCGTCGAGATGGCCCTGGGCGTCGGTGAACGCGTCGAGAGGTCTCGACGAGCGATACGGGATGCCGTTGTCGAGGCAGTAGTGGACGATGCGGTCCTTGATCCCGTCGAAATCGACGACCTCGTGCTTCTTGTCGTCCAGCTTCGTCGTGCCGTTGATCAGCTTGGCGCTGGTCGGCCCCAAGTTCGTTCCCGCGCTGGCGGTGGGATCGTAGCCGGCGCCGGCCGCGGACGGCCTCGGGCGGATGTATTCCGGCCTGGTGAAGGTCTGGCCGATGAGACGGGACCCGATCACCCGCCCGTTCGACACGATCAGGCTGCCGTCGGCCTGATCGCGAAAGACGACCCGGGCGATTCCCGTGACAACGGTTGGGTAGACCAGGCCGGTCAACACCGTCATGACCAGCATCATCAGGAATCCGGGCTTGAGGGCTTTAAGCATGTCTCTGTCCTAGGCCAGGTGAAGCAGTCCGAGAATGCGGTCGATCGCCCAGATGCACGGGAAGGGAGCCACGAGCCCGCCGATCCCGTAGATCCACAGGTTGCGACGGAGCATCTGTGCCGCGCTCTGAGGCCTGTAGCGGACGCCGCGGAGCGCGAGCGGCACCAGCGCCACGATGATCAAGGCGTTGAAGATCACGGCCGCGAGTACGGCGCTCTGCGGCGTGCGGAGGTACATGATGTTGAGCTTGTTCAGGGCCGGATACGTGGCCATGAACATCGCCGGGATAATCGCGAAGTACTTGGAGACGTCGTTCNNTGGTGCCGTCGCCCGTCATGGCGATCATGCGGCCGCCCGCCTGCTCTCTCTTGATGTATTCGAGCTTGTCCTTCGGCGTGGCCTGCGCGAGGAAATCGTCCACGCCGGCCTCGGAGGCAATCGCCGCCGCGGTGAGCGGGTTGTCGCCGGTGACCATCACCGAGCGAATGCCCATGGCCCTGAGCTGGGAGATGCGCTCCCTCATGCCCACCTTGACGATGTCCTTGAGTTGGATGATCCCGAGCAGCGTCGACCCGTCGGCCACCGCAAGCGGCGTGCCGCCGGTCCGCGAGATCTTGTCGGAGAGCTCGGTCACCTCGGCCGGGATTCGCCCGCCCTGCTCCTTGACGAACTTCACGATCGCGTCGGTTGCGCCCTTCCTGAGCTGACGGCCTTCGATGTCCACGCCGCTC
>PMKG01000421.1 GCA_003157675.1 Acidobacteriota bacterium | reverse complement strand
TTCTTCTCGTCGATGTGCGGGCGCATCTCCACGAACGCGCCCTCCGACATGTAGCGCCCGCGGACGTCCTGGAACACGAAGATGTAGCCGGCGCGATCGAACGCCACCGACGGCCCGAGCTGCGAGCGGTAGTTGTCCTCGCCGTAGGGCGCCACCGTGTACGGCGTGCGCGTCATGAGGAACGGATAGGGGTGCGAGGTGTCCTTAGGCACGTAGATCGACGTGAACAGCCGCTTGCCGTCACGCATCGGGATGCGTGCCTCGTACTTGGTGTAGTGCGCGCGCACGTCGAACTCCGGCCGTGGCGTGTCCCGGTTCTGAGCCACGGGCCTCGCTCCCAGGCCCACCGCTGCCACCATCACCCCGCACACCACCCAACGTCGTCCGTTCATGCGACACCCCTGATGATGGAGACCGGTGTGCTCCGCGCGCAGTTCCGCACCCGGAGCCCGGCCGGCGACTCGTGCGTCGTGAGCGGATTGTGACACAGGTTGATCCTTGGCAGTCGGCAACCCTAAAGGGGCGCCCTCCACACGGTCTGGTCCTGAGCCGTGAGCCCTGAGCCTCGAGCCTTCCGTTTGTGTCTGTCGAAGAACACGAACGCTTCCGCGACGTACGGCTCGACCACGTTGTAGTGGTCCCCGCCGCGTACCTCGATGTACCGATGGTCGACTCCCAGGCGTTTCATCTCGACCACCATCGCGCGCGATTCCTCGACCGCCACCACGGCGTCCGCGTCGCCGTGTACGACGAACTGCCCGACCTGCCGCATCCGCTCGACTGACGAGGGGACGCCGAGCCCCGAGAAGCAAGCCAGCGCGGCCCAGCGCTCCGGGTACTTCGCGCCCAGGTACCATGCGCCCGCGGCACCCATCGAATGGCCGAACAGGTAGACCCGATCCTCGTCCACCCGGTAGTCCCGGCGCACGAGGTCGATCACGTGCAGCACGTCGGCCTCGCTCAGCTCGCGCCTCCGCGCGAGTACCAGATCCTTCGACGCGGTGGGCGACGTGCGGCCGTAGCCGGCATCGACGCGGTATCCCAGCGGTGCGACGACGATGAAGCCGTGATCCTCGGCGGCGACCGGAAGCTGCCGGCCTTCGCCCAGGAAGAACGAGTCCTCGTTGGCGCCGTTCCCGTGCAGGGCCACCACCAGCGGACAGGCCTTCTTGCCGCCGCAGGATGTGGGCACGTACAGGTGGTACGGCATGATCTCGCCCGACTCGGGCATCAGGTAGTGGCGTTTGAAGTCGCCGGTGCGACCCACGAACGGGTCGTGGCGCCGGTTGAGCGCGTCCAGCGTGGCCTCGGCATCGAGCAGCTCCTTCTCGAGGTCGAAGTCGCCGGAATCGATGAGACCTCGGTTGGCGCGCCGGATGTAATCGGCGGGATAGACGAGGTCTGCCCTCAGCGCATGCGCCAGTTCGCTCGCTCCCCCGGCTCCGACCTCCAACTTCTGCAGCCGCGCGTCGAGGTTCTTCCGGACCTCGATCGCCAGCCCGCGGGCCGCCACGGCATGGCCGTTCTCGGACAACTCGGCCACGACGACGTAGCGACCATCGGGGAGGCTACCGAGGTCGAGGTCAGTGACGTAGGGCGACTCGCGAAGGTCGCGCGGCACGCCCTCGAAACTTCCGAGGTCGCGGACCGTCTCCCCCACCTGCGCCTGCCCGGCGACAGGCTGGGTCGATCGCACGAGCCGGCGCAGCGTCAGCCGCGCCGCGAGCGGCGAGGAGAGTCCCAGCGTCGGCGCGTAGATCTGCTCGATGCGCAGCGTGAAAGGCCTTGCCGGATCGACGAACAGCCGGTCGGCGCGCAGCACGATCGAGGCGGCGAAATCCGACTCGTCCGTCCACGGCCGGCCGCTCACGAGCGCGGTGCCTTTCGCGAGCAACCGACGCGCCTCGCCCGTACGCCCGAGGCGGATGGCCTCGGAGAGCGCGTGGTCGATGTTGTCGAGTTCCCTCTTCAGCTCCCCGTCAGGCGTGGCCGACGCCTTCAGCCGGTTGTAGGCGCCTTGCGCGGTAGCCAGGCTCGGCCCCGTCTGACCGGCGGCCGCGTGCGCGAAGGCCAACGCCGTGACCGCGATCGCGACGACGACCCTGAACGAAGTCCGCATCATGCCTCCTCAGCCGGCCGGTCAGGGCTCGCCAGCCGAGCAGGGCTCAAGCTCTGCCCCAACTGTTACTCCTTGGCAGCACTGTCCTGTTTCAGTCATGTCTCTGCTCAGTCTTGTCCCTGGGCCCTGCGCTACCGGCAACCCTAAAGAGTCGCCCTACACACGGCCCAGTCCTGAGTCCTGAGTCTTGAGCCCTGAGCCCTATTCTGTGGCGGCCCACAGCCACGCCGCGCCTCGCGCGCCGCTCGCGTCGCCATGTTTCGGCGGGACGAGACGCGTGTCCACGCGGTCCGAGAACACGTAGCGCGACCACCGTCCCGGCACGTTCCGGTAGAGCCGAGCGATGTTCGACACGCCGCCGCCGAGGACGATGACGTCGGGATCGACGATGTTCATCACGCTGGCGAGCGCCCGCGCCATCCGGTCCTCGTAACGTTCGAGGGTCGCTGACGCGGCAGGATCTCCGTCCTCGGCCAGGCGCGCGATCCCGGCGGGCTCGAGCGACACCCCGCTCGCCCGCTCATGGTCGCGCGAGAGGCCCGGGCCCGAGAGAAACGTCTCGATGCAGCCGTGGTGGCCGCAGTAGCAGGCAGGTCCCGGCAGTTCGTCGGGCAGCGGGCGCGGCAGCGGATTGTGGCCCCACTCGCCGCCGATGGCGTTCACGCCGGTCAGCAGCTGTCCGTGCACGACGATGCCGCCGCCGGTGCCGGTGCCGATAATGACGCCGAAGACGCACGAGGCTCCTGCCGCCGCACCATCGCTCGCCTCCGAGAGCGCGAAGCAGTTGGCGTCGTTGGCGAAACGCACCGGACGGCCGAGCCGCGCAGACAGATCCTCGGCGAGCGGCCGGCCGTTCAGCCAGACGGAATTGGCGTTCTTGACGAGGCCGGTGGCGGGCGACAGCGCGCCCGGCATGCCCACGCCCACGTTGGCGCGCCGCCCGATGGCCCCTTCGATCTCGCCGACGAGCGCGGCGATAGCCGCCAGCGTTCCCGCGTAGTCGTGATGGGGCGTCCGAACGCGCAGCCGGACGGGAATGCTCCCGTCGTCGGCCAAGGCGATCGCTTCAATCTTGGTGCCGCCGAGATCGACGCCGATGCGGAACATGCGGGAGGTTCCGTGTGGTCAGTCGGACGGGTCTAGCGCGGGTTCTTCGAGTCGTCCCTCGGGTCGTTCTTCGAGCCATCCTTCGGGTCGACCTCGTCCTTGAATCCGCGGATGGCCTGGCCCAGTCCCTTCCCCAGCCCTGACAATCGGCTGGTGCCGAAGATCAGGACGATGATCAACACGATCAGGACCAGTTCCGGAATTCCAATTCGTCCCATGCGTCACTCCTACCTCATCGGGCGGTGCGTGTACGATAGCACACAACGTCCCGCCTACCCCGGCAGCCTACCAACGAGCTTCAGCACCCAGCGGTGGAGCTAGGCCCGTCGCCCCAATCGAACGCCATGGTCAGCTTCACGTCGGGGTGAAGGCTCTGCCTGACCGGGCAGGTGTCCGCCGCCCGCTCCAGCAGCCGGCGATCGGCCGCCGACGTGATTCGTCCCGCCGGAACGCTGATCGTCGCCGTCAGGGCGCCGATGCGACGAATCGGGACGGCTGTCATCTCCTTGACCACCCTGACGCGCGTGCCGGTCAGGTCCCAGCCGTGTCGCTTCGCGGCGATGCCCATGAGCGTCACCAGGCAGGTGCCCAGCCCCGTGGCCGCGAGATCGGTCGGAGAGAACGTCTCCCCCCGTCCGCCGTTGTCGACGGGCGCGTCTGTCACCAGCCGGTTGCCCGACGGGCCGTGCGTCGCCTCGCAGTGAAGATCGCCAAGGTATGACACGTCGATTGTGACTGCCACCTGATCCTCCCGGTGCCGCTTCGCCAGCACCGGCCCCATGCTACCATGAGCCAATTGCCCTTCGGGTGTAGGATGGGCGCCATGATCTCGCGGCGCGACTTCCTCTCGCTGACCGCCTGGTCGGCGACTGCGACCGCCGGCCTCGGTCTCGTTCCTTCGACCTCCTGGGCGGGGTTCCTGGCTCCCCCCGAGGACGATCTCCTGCGCCTCGCTCCGAAAGCTCGCTACTGGACGACCTCCGCGCTGGCCGGGAGCAACTGTCTCACCTGTCACCCGACGCTTCCAGGCACCGTCGCGCACGCCCACGACCCGACGACGATCCGGTGCCTGCTGTGCGCGCAGCGCTGCGACATCCGCGCGGGCCAGCGCGGCAGGTGCCGGGCACGGATGAACGTGAGGGGCGAGCTCCGCAGCCTGGTCTACGGCCGGCCGGCAGCCGTTCACATCGACCCGATCGAGAAGAAGCCGTTCTACCACTTCCTGCCGGGCGCAAGCGCCTTGTCGTTCGGCACGTCGGGCTGCCCGCTCCACTGCAAGTTCTGCCAGAACTGGGAGCTGTCGCAGTCGACGCCAGGCGATCTCGAGGCGCCGTTCACGACCGCCGCCGACATGGCGGGCGCCGCCGTCTCTCGCCAGACCCCCGTCATCGCCTTCACGTACAACGNNGCCCACGGTCTTCACCGAATACCTGCTCGACGTGGCCCAGGCGGCCCAGGCGCGCGGCGTGCGCTCGGTGATGGTGAGCTGCGGGTTGACAAACGAGGCGCCGCTCGCAGATATCTGCCACACGCTCGCGGCGGTGAAGATCGACCTCAAAGGGTTCAGCGAAGAGTTCTATCGCAACGTCTGCGGCGCCGAGCTCCAGCCGGTGCTGCGCAGCATCAAGCAGGTGGCGAAGAGCGGGCGCCACCTCGAGCTGGTCAATCTCGTCGTCCCGACGCTCAACGACTCGGAGAAGTCGCTGCAGGACCTGGCGGCATGGGTGGCGGGCGAGCTCGGGCCCGACGTGCCCGTGCACTTCACCCGGTTCCATCCCGACTACCAGTTGATGAACCTCCCTCCGACTCCGGTCTCCACGCTCGAGCGGGCCCGTGACATCGCCATGGCCCGGGGGATTCATTACGCGTATATCGGCAACGTCCCCGGGCACGAGGGCAACCACACCTACTGCCCCGTCTGCCGGAAGATCGTCATCAAGCGCGACAACTTCTTCGTCACCGAGATGCACCTGAAGAACGGCGCCTGCGCGTTCTGCCGCGCGCCGATTGCGGGAGTGTGGACATGAGGAAGCTTCTGGGCGTGGCGTCCATCGTGCTGGCGATCGCCTGCCGGGGCGGGCTCGGCGCTGCGGTCCAGGCCGGCCAGGACGTCCGCGAGCCGGCGGTGGCCGGCCAGTTCTATCCGTCCGATGCGCGGACGCTGAATGCGATGCTCGACGCCGTCCTGAAGGACGCGGCGGCGCCGGGGCCGGACGCGCCGATTGCGATCGTCGCCCCGCACGCCGGCTGGGTGTTCTCCGGCCAGATCGCGGCCGACGCGTGGCATCAGACGGCCGGCCGGCAGTACGACACGATCGTCATCCTCGGCACGAACCACACCGGCACGGGATATGGGCGGCTCGCTGTCTACCCGGGCAGCGGATTCCGCACGCCGCTCGGCGTCGCCCGCGTGGACACGACGCTCGCGGCCGCGCTCGTCAAGGAAGACGGCGACTGCGCGGCGGATGGCTCGGCCCACGCCAAGGAGCATTCCGTCGAGGTGCAGGTGCCCTTCGCGCAGCGGCTGTTTCCGAACGCGCAGATCGTCGCCGTCGTCGTGGGCAGCGAGGACGCCGGCGTGCTGGCGCGGTTCGGCAAGACGCTGGCCCGCCTGCTGCAGGGGCGGCGCGCGCTCATCGTCGCCAGCTCCGACCTGTCACACTACCCGTCGTGGCGCGACGCGAACGTGGTCGATCGCCGCACGATCGAGTCGATCGCGAGCCTCGATCCCGACCGGTTCCGCGCGGCCGCGGAGAATGCGCTGCGAGGCGTCACCAACCTCGAGACCTGCGCCTGCGGCGACGGCCCGATCCGCGCCGCGATGGTCGCCGCGAGAGCGCTCGGCGCCACCCATGGCCGGGCGGTGAGCTACGCCAATTCCGGCGACCTGCCCCTCGTCGAGCCCGACCGCGTCGTGGGCTACGGCGCCGTGGTCTTCTCGGCGGGGGATCCCGGCACGGATACGCGCGTGCTGGCACTCCCAACCGCGGCCGCACAGGCCCTGCCACCGACCGCCGCCGACAAGAAGCAGATGCTCGTCCTGGCGCGCGAGACCATCCGCAGATACCTCGACACCAATTCGATCCCGCTCGCTCGAGGGTTCTCGCCGGCGATGGAGCGGCCGCAGGGCGTATTCGTGACGCTTCGGAAGAAGGGCGATCTGCGCGGGTGCATCGGCCAGATGACGCCCGACCGGCCCCTGCGCGTGCTGGTCGGCCGCATGGCGCTGGCCGCGGCGTTCGACGATCCGAGGTTCGAGAAGGTCCGGGCCGGCGAACTGAAGGACATCGACGTCGAGATCTCGGTCCTCACGCCGTTCAAAGACGTCGCCGGGCCCGGCGCGATTGTCGTCGGCCGCGACGGCGTCCTGCTGCAGAAGGGCGGCCGCTCGGCGGTGTTCCTCCCGCAGGTGGCGCTCGAGGAGCACTGGACCCGGGACGAGATGCTCGACAACCTGTGCCTGAAGGGCGGCCTCGACGCCGGCTGCTGGCACGCCGGGGCGAAGCTCTCCACGTTCCAGGCCGACGTGTTCAAGGAGGGGGATTTCCGGTGAAGTGACCTCGCCATGATCCTCTTCCTCGTTGGCCTGCTGGCCATCCTCTGCCAGATCGTCCTGCTCCGCGAGCTCAACGTCGCCAGCTACGGCGTGGAGCTCGTCTACGGCCTGGCGCTCGCCGGCTGGATGCTCGCCGGCGGCGCTGGCGCCGCGTGGCGGTTTCGCGGGCGCGTCGCGTCGGCTGCCCACGTGGCCTGGCTGCTCGTCTTCGTCTCGCTCGCGCTGCCGATCGATGTCGCCTTCGTGCGGGCCAGCCGCCTTCTTCTGGGCGGAGTGCCCGGCGCGTTCCTGCCCTTCGGCCGGCAGCTCCTCGTCGTGGCCATAGCGCTCGCGCCCGTGTCGTTCCTGCTGGGCCTCGCCTTCCGGCACGCGGCCGGGGCGGCGGCCTTGCGCGGGCGTTCGCTCGCGTCCTGCTACGCCCTCGAGAGCGCCGGCGCGGTGGTCGGGGCCATGGCCGCGACGCTCGCCCTGGTTTCGGGCGTCCAGACGTTCACGCTCGCCCTTCTGACGGCCGGACTGGTCGCTGCCTTCGTGTTCTTCGCCGCGATTCGCAAGCCCCTGGCCGGCTCGGTTTGCCTGGTCGCGGCGCTGCTCATCACTCCCCTCGCCCCCGATCTCGACCTCTCGATGACGCGGTGGACACACCCGGCGGCCGTCGAAACCCGCGATTCGCCATACGCGCGGATCACGGCCACTGTCAGCGGCGACCAGACCGCCATCTTTGCCGACGACGTGCTGGCGTTCGAGAGCGAGTCGGCGCAGCAGGAGGAACTGGCCGACGTGGCGGCGCTCCAGCACCCGGACCCCAGGCGCGTCCTGCTGCTGGGCGGGTCAGTCGAGCGTCTCGCGCCCGAACTCGAACGGCACCATCCCGACCTCGTGGACCGCGTCGAGCTGGACCGCGTGTTCTTCGAACTCTCCGACAGGCACCTGCGCCTGGGCCCGCCACCGATCTTCGACGACCCGCGCAGCTTCCTGCAGCGCGAGCGCACGTACGACCTCGTCGTCGTGGCGATGCCCGAGCCGACCTCGGGCCAGTCGAACCGCTTCTACACCGCCGAGTTCTTCGCCGAGTGCCGGCGCCGGCTGGCGGCGGATGGCGTCCTGGCCTTCAGGCTCGCGCTGCCCGAGAACCTGATCACGCCGCTGCTCGCCCTGAGGACGGCCAGCATTGTGGCGGGCGTGCGCTCGGCCTTCCCGCACATCGAACTCCTGCAGGGCACGAGCGCGCTCGTCTTCGCCTCGGCAGCGCCGCTGCCGTCCGGACCCGACGTGCTCATCGACCGCTGGCGCGCCCGCGGCCTGACAACGAAGCTCGTCACGCCGGCCTACCTCCGCTACCTGTACGAGAACGACCGGCGCGCCTCACTGGCCCGGCTCGGTTCGGCCGCGGTCGCACCGAACTCGGACGCGAGACCGGCGTGCTACCCGTTCGCCGCCGTCAACTGGCTGGCCAGGTTCTATCCGGACCTGCTCCGCATCGACCCAACGATCCTGACGACCGGCCTCGTGCCCTCCTCGACGGGCCGGATCGACGGCGGCAGTCTACCCTTCGAACCGGCGAGATTTCGCGATCCGCGCGTCATGGCCGCGGTGATCCTGGTCATCGGCCTCCTGCTCGCCCGCCGGCGCACCGCCCTGCGGACGACGCTGCTCGCCGGCTTCGCCGGCTTCGCCGGGATGCTGCTCGAGACGGTGATGCTGCTCACCTACCAGGCGCGGAGCGGCGCGCTCTATGAGCGCCTCGGCGTGCTGCTGATGGCCTTCATGGCCGGCCTGACCGCGGGCGCGTGGCTCGTCGCGCGCATTGCGGCGCCCGGTCGCCGCCCGGGCATCGTCGGGTGGGCGACGGCCGTGCTGCTCGGCGCGCTTGCGGGAATCGGCGCGGTGACGGCCCAACTGATTGCGAGTGGAGCCCCGATGGGGCTGCCGGCTACCGGTCTCGTGCTGCTTCTCGGGGGCGCGGCGGTGGGAGGGGTGTTCGCCTGCGCGGCTGTCTCATCGGGCGACGAGACCGGCGGCGCCATCGGCCGGCTCTACGGCGCCGATCTGGCGGGCGGCGCCGCGGGTTCACTGCTGGCCAGTCTCGTCCTGGTGCCGATGGCCGGCCTCGTGCCGACGACGTGGACCGTCGTCGGCCTCGGCCTGGTGGCGCTACTTCTGGTGTGACGGTAGTCAGAGCAGGTTCGCCGCCAGCGCCGCGAGGCGCGACCTGACCGTTGTCGTCATGGTGATGTGGCCGAACTCCTCCTGCCCCTTGAACCGCTCGACCAGGTGAATCAGGCCGTTGGTGATCGAGCTGGAGTCGGGCAGGTCGACCTGGTCGGGGTCGCCGGTGAAGACGATCTTGGTCCCCTGGCCCGAGCGGGTCAGCAGCGTCTTCACCTCGTGGTGGTTCATGTTCTGCGCTTCGTCGGCGATGATGAACGCGTCGTGGATGCTGCGCCCGCGCAGGTGCGAGATCGGCGCGATCTCGACGATCTCGCGCGCCAGCAGCTCCTGGAGGTCGAGGTGATGGCGTCCGCCCTCCTCCTTCTTCCCCTCGCGACCGCCCTTGGTGCGCTCCTCGAAGCCCATCGCCATCCCCGTGCGTGACTGGCCGCGCAGCACCAGCTCCAGATTGTCGAAGACCGGCCGCGTCCACGGCGCGAACTTCTCCTCGAGCGACCCGGGGAGGTAGCCGAGCGACTGGCCGATCTCGATGTTCGGCCGGTAGACCAGCAGGTGGCCATAGCTCTCGCGGAGCTGGAGGTAGCCGGCGAGGAGCGCCATCAGCGTCTTTCCCGAACCGGCCCGGCCGACGAGCGTGACGAGCAGGATGTCGGGGTCGGAGAGGAGCGCGAGGGCGAACTGCTGCTCCGCGTTCATCGGCGCGATGCCGCGCTCGGTCTCGGGCTTGCGCACGAGCCGGAAGAAAGCCGGCGGGCCCGCCTTGTAGATGGCGAGCGCCACCTTGCCGCTCGACTCCGTGGTGATCGTGCAGCACTGGTTGGCGAGGAGCGTCACGCTGGCCGCCACGCTCAGGACGCGCGACGCCTCGAGCCGCGACTCGCGGTGCAAGTCGGTCAGCAGCCCGTGGTAGTCGTC
This sequence comes from Acidobacteriota bacterium, assembly GCA_003157675.1. GTDB lineage: Bacteria > Acidobacteriota > Vicinamibacteria > Vicinamibacterales > Fen-181 > FEN-299. The sequence goes on along the minus strand of PMKG01000421.1, from coordinate 1,030 downwards.
GGGGATCATGATCGTCGCCGCGCCTGGGTACAGCTCGTCGACCGACGAGATCTTCTTGTCGTCGCGGTAGTCCTCGGCTTCGACACCGAGCGGCCGCGCTTTCACGCGCATGGCCACGTCACGCGTGATCAGGCTCACCCGGGCGTCCGGCCGATGGCGCGTCCACTTGCGCGCGATGGAGATGATCCGGTCGTCGTTGTTGCGCGGGTCGAACCCATCCCACGAATCGTCGGCCGGCACCAGGTTGTCGTCGAAGACGAGACACCCGCCCTCGGGCATCGCGATGCCCTTCGAGAGCGCGGCAAAAGGCTTCCCCTCCTGAAAGGTGTCGAGCATCCGGGCGACGCGGCGCGCCGCCATCCCGACCCCGTTCAGGCTGTCCTTGAGCTGATCGAGCTCGCGGACGACCGGATACGGCACGACTACCATGTTCCCGCGGGCGAGCTTCGTGAGGGAATCCGGGTCGTTGATGAGGACGTTGGTGTCGGGCAAGTAGACGCGAGGCCGCTGGGAACCGCCGTTATCCATTCAAATACCTTCCACTGTCGCCTGATGATCGGGCTCGGCCGTACACCACCGATAGGGGCTCGGCAGCAGTATAGCCGCAATGGGCTGCCGAATCGATGCGATGTGCGCCCCCGCGTCCGTTTGCCCGGCTACCGCGGTTGGCGCAGCCGGACGAGGATCTTCGGCGGCGCGAACCACTGGAGGCGCCCCGGAGCAGACGGCGGGAAGCGGTCGACGTCGATCCGGCACACGCCGCCTTTGCGGAAGTCGAGTCGCCCCGGACAACCCAGCAGCCGCGAGGCCGTCTCGCCGAGGTGCGGTTCGTGACCGACCAGCGCGATGGCGGACCTGCGGGCGTGCCGGTCGAGTTCGGTCACCAAGGCCTTGTGTGTCGCGCCCGGCGAGAGTGCGCCTGTTTCGATGATGGGGGGATGGCCCGCCAACCCCTTCGACAGGAGTTCGGCCGTCTGCCGTGCCCGGACGAGCGGGCTCGTAAGGATCAGGTCGATTTCGACTCCCAGGT
>PMKG01000426.1 GCA_003157675.1 Acidobacteriota bacterium | reverse complement strand
CTTGAGCTGGCGCGAGCGGGCGCGAGTGGCGAGGTCCACGATGGCGTACTGCAATCCCAGCACATTCTTCTGGTCGGCATTGCGAATCACCGGCACGATCAGCCCGGCGTCGAGCGCCACCGCGATGCCGATGTTGATCTCGTTGTGGTGGATGATGTTCGTCCCTTCGACCGATGCGTTGGCTAGCGGGAAGGCGCGCAGCGCTTCGCAGGTCGCGCGCGTGATGAAGGGCAGGTAGGTCAGCGAGAAGCCGTAGCGCGTCTGCACTTCGGCCTTGTTCCGCGCTCGGATCTTGGCGACGCGGGTCATGTCCACCTTGTGCATGGTGGTGACGTGCGCGGAGGTACGTTTGCTGGCCAGCATATGCTCGGCGATGCGCGCGCGCATCACGCTCATGGGCTCGATGCGAACCTTAGCTGCCTCGGCGCGCGGGAGCGGCGTGGACGGTGGCGGCGCCACGGGCGGTGGCGGCATGACGGGTGGTGGCGCGGGAGCGGCGGCAACCGGAGCCGGGGCGACCGGAGCTGGCGCTGCCGGCGCAGGAGCAGCACGCTTCGCCAGGTGGGCTTCCAGATCCTGCTTCGTGATGCGCCCTCCGGCACCCGAGCCGCGGACCTGCTTCAGATCGATGTTGTTCTCGCGGGCCATGCGCCGGACCAGCGGCGACAGCGGCCCCGCGGTTTCCTCCTGCGGGACCTCGACCGCTTCGGCTTCGGGCTCGGGAGGCGGCGGAGGAGCCGGAGCGGCCTGCGCCACCGGTTCGGGCGCAGCCGCCGGAGCCGGCGCCGCTGCGGCGCCTGTCCCGGCTTCGTCGATGCGCGCCACCACGGTGTTGATGGCTACCGTCTTGCCCTCTTCCACCAGGACCGCGGAGAGCGTGCCCGCCGCGGGCGAAGGAATCTCGGTGTCCACTTTATCGGTCGAGATCTCGAACAGCGGCTCGTCCCGATCCACGTGGTCGCCGACGTTCTTCACCCACCGGACGATGGTGCCCTCGGCAATCGACTCGCCCATCTGCGGCATCAGGACATTGGTCGGCATAAGCCCCTCAGAGGTGGATCGCTCCACCGTGCAGCGCGTGGGCGGCCTCGCCCACGGCCTCGGCGAAGGTGGGATGGGCGTGGATGGTCCGCACCAGTTCCTCGCCCGTGCACTCGAGGCGCAGCGCCGCCGACGCCTCGGCCACGAGATCGGTCGCGCGCGGCCCGATGATGTGCACGCCGAGCAGTTCGTCGTACTTCTTCTCGGCGACGATCTTCACGAACCCCTCGGTCTCGCCGGCGATCTTGGCTCGGCCGAGGGCGCTGAACGGGAAGCTGCCGACCGCGACGTCGTAGCCGCGATCCTTGGCCTGCTGCTCGGTGAGGCCGACGCTACCGATCTCGGGATCGCAGAACGTGCAGCCGGGCACCTGGTCGTAGTTGAGCGTGCGCGGCGGCTGACCCGCCACGCGCTCGGCGACGGCGATCCCCTCCGCCGTCGATACGTGAGCGAGTTGCGGATGGCCGGGTTTGCCGAACGAGATCACGTCACCGACGGCCGAGACCGAGGGGACCGACGTCCGGTAGAACTCGTCAACGAGGATGTAGCCGCGGTCCATCCGGATCCCGGCCTCGGCGGCGCCGAGCCCCTCGGTGACCGGCCCGCGGCCGGTGGCGACGAGCAGGTAGTCGGCGCGGATCTTCTCCGTCTTCCCGTCCGTCAGCGCCTGGTCGAGGTCCACGCCGTTTTCGTCCGCGACCGCGCGCGTCACCTTCGACCCGGTGTGCACCGTGATCCCGCGCTTCCTGAACGCCTTCTGCAGCTCGGCCGACACGTCCTCGTCTTCGACGGGGACGAGCCGCGGCAGCAGCTCGATGATCGTCACTTCGCTGCCGAAGCTGCGGAAGATCGACGCGAACTCGACGCCGACGGCCCCGGCGCCGAGCACGACGATCGATTTCGGCACCTCGCGGAGGGCGATCGCCTCGTCGCTCGTGATGATGCGCTTGCGGTCGATCTCGACGCCCGACACGCTGCGAGGCTGCGAGCCGGTGGCGAGGACGATCTCCTTCGCCGCGTGGAGCGTCTGCGCCTGCTCGCCGGTGACCTCTATGTTGCCGTGTCCGGCCAGGCGCGCCGTGCCCTTGATCCAGTCGATCTTGTTCTTGCGGAAGAGAAACTCGACGCCCTTGGTGAGCGTCGTGACGATTTTGTCCTTGCGGGCCTGCACCTGCTTCATGTCGAGGCCCACCGACGACCCGTCGATCGTGAGGCCCCACTCCTTGGCGCCGCGCGCGACTTTCAGGGCGTGGGCGTGCTGGAGCAGCGCCTTGGTGGGGATGCAGCCCCAGATGAGGCAGGTGCCGCCGAGCGCCTTCTGCTTCTCGACCACCGCCACGCGCAGGCCCAGTTGGGCGGCGCGGATGGCCGTCGGGTAGCCCCCGGTGCCGGCGCCGATGACGACCAGATCGTATTCGTTCGCCACGTTCGCTCCTCGTGCAGGAATGGCAACAGGTCCATCGTCATCGAACGGCGGGTTCCAGTCAACCGGCTCAGCCGGATCCGGGCATGGCTCTCGGCTTCAGGCTCTGGACGCTCGGCCGCGTCCGGCCCTCGGCCAAGAGCCAGACACCGCCCAGAGCCAAGAGCCGAGAGCCGTTGCGGGCCGGGCGGTAGTACAATCCGGCCCGCATGACCTCCAAGCCGAAGACCGTGCTAATCGTCGACGAAGACGGCGCGGCGCGACTCCGCACCTCCGCGTTGCTCCAGCGCCACTACCGGGTGCTCACCGCCGCCTCGGGCGAGGCGGCCGTCGCGATGCTGACCCAGGAGGAGGCGGACCTGCTGGTCGTCGACGACCAACTACCCGGCATCAGCGGCCTCGAGCTGCTCCGGATCGTGCGCGAGAACTACGCGCTGCCCGAGATCGTGATGACGTCGGCGGCCGGCCGCGTGGAGACGGCCGTCCAGGCCATCAAGCTCGGCGCCTACCACTTCGTGACCAAGGCGGGCGACGGCGAGGAGCTGCTGGCCGTGCTCCGCAACGCCAGCGACCACCAGGACCTCAACCGCCAGGTGCTCGCGCTGAGCGCGCAGGTCGCCGACACCGACCGCGAGTTCGTCGTCGGGCCGAGCGCTGCGATGAAGGGCGTCGTCGATCTCGTCCAGCGGATCGCCAGGCTCTCGGCGACGGTGCTCGTGCTCGGCGAGAGCGGCACGGGAAAGGAGCTGGTGGCGCGGCTCATCCACCGCCAGGGCGAGAGCCCCGAGGGGCCCTTCCTCCCGGTGAACCTCGCNNAAGTTCGAGCTGGCCGCCGGCGGCACGCTGTTCCTCGACGAGGTGGGCGACCTCCGAATCGATCTCCAGGGCAAGCTGCTGCGGGCGCTGCAGGAGAACGAGATCGAACGCGTGGGCGGGGCGCGGCCCATCCGCACCGACTTCCGCCTGATCGCCGCGACCAACTCCGACCTCGAGAAGGCGGTGAAGGAAGGGCGGTTCCGCGAGGACCTCTACTACCGGTTGAACGTCATCCCGGTCCGCATGCCGCCGCTGCGCGAGCGCGTGGAGGACATCCCGGATCTCGTGTCCTGCTTCGTCCGCCGTTATGCGACGCGCTTCCGGCGGAACGTGCAGGGCGTCGCGCCGCCGGCCATGGCGCTCCTGCAGACCTACTGGTGGCCGGGCAACATCCGCGAACTCGAGAACCTCGTCGAGCGCCTCGTCGCCATCACCGACAAGGAGTGGCTCACCGACGAGGACCTCCCCGTCGAGCTCCAGGTCCCGGTGCCGGAGCCGGAGCAGGCGGACGGGAGCGGCAAGCTGCTCGCGCACGCCTGCGAGACGTTCGAGCGCACGTTCATCCTGAGGGCGCTCGAGCGATCGGGGTGGAACGTGACGGGGACGGCCCGTCACCTGGGAATCCCGCTCAGCACCATGAAGCACAAGATGGACCGGTTGGGGATCCGACCCCTGGCGAAGCGGCTGAGAGGGAATTGAAGCGGAAACGGCGGCGGAGGCACAACCCTGGCGGGCAGTCGGCAGGAGGCTGGCCCAGTCGTTCTGAACCGGCATCCTGCGGACCGACCCACCACCTCCGAAAGCTGAATCGCCGTTCACCCAAACCGGCAGCGGGAACGGCGGCAAGGACTGCGGCTACTTGCGCGGAAGAACCGTGTCCTTGAGCTGCTTGACGATCTTGGCCTTCACGACGGTCTTGGCCGGGATCTTGATCGCCTCGCCGGTCGCGGGATTGCGTCCCATCCGCGCCTTGCGCTTCTGGACGACCAGCTTCACCATCCCGGGCAGCACGAACTCCCCGGCCCGCTTGAGTTCCTTCTCGGCGAGCACGGCCAGCTCGTCGAAGAAGTCACGCGCCTGCGTCCGCTTCATCTCGAAGCGATCCGCGAAGTGCGCGAAGAGCTCGGACTTGCCCATCCTGCGGGCGTCAGCCATCGGCGTCCCCCTGACGTTGAGCGCGCTCAGATATCGACCGGCACCAACCGCGCGCGCAAGCGGTCCGTGCGGAAACAGGCCCAATTTTCGTCGTATCCTAGCTCGTGGCTTCGGGCGTTGTCAATCGCAGGTCCGGGCGTCCTCGCGCCTCCGCGCGCGGTCCCGGCGGGCGGCGCCGATCCGTCGGGATGCGGACTAGAATTGGGGGATGCCTGCACCCGAGATCGAGACGTTCCCCAACCCGAACCCGTCGCGCGACTACGAGATCGAGATCTCCTGCCCCGAGTTTACCTCGGTGTGCCCGAAGACGGGCCTGCCCGATTTCGGCGAGATCCGGATCGCCTACGTGCCCGACGAGCGCTGCATCGAGCTGAAGGCCCTCAAGTACTACCTGGTCGGGTTCAGGGACCGCGGCATCTTCTACGAGCAGGTGACCAACGAGATCCTCGACGACCTCATCGCCGTGTGCCGGCCGCGGCGCATGGTCGTGACGGGCGACTTCACGCCGCGCGGAGGGATCAAGACGGTGGTCACCGCAAGGTACGACAGGAAAGAGTAGTAGTCGGTGGCTAGTGGTCAGTTGCCAGTCATCTTGCGATCTTGCGAAGTACGAAGTAGTTCATCCCTCGCACGCTCCATGACTCATCGAATTCCCATCGGGCCGTCCCTCGACCTCCATCCGTTCGCGCCCGCCGATGTGAAGTCCGTCGTCGAGGAGTACGTGCGCGCGGCGCACGAGGCCGGCCTGCGCGAGGTGCGGCTCATCCACGGCCGCGGCCGCGGCGTCCAGCGGGGCATCGTCCAGGCCGCGCTCGAGCGGCATCCGCTCGTGGAGGCCTTCTGGGACGCCCCCGACTCCCATCTGGGCGCGACGGTCGCGAAGCTCTCCGAACGCGCCTGATTCCTCAGTGATTCCGGGTCCGCGGATCTTTCACGCGCGGTCGCCGGAGCAGCGGGACTGGCTCCCCCGCCGTTCTCTTGCAGCCAGCCGCGGAACGCCGACTGGCTGCGGAACGACGTCGCCTTCCCCGCTGTCGCCTTCATCTCCCAGTTCCGGCCCGTCAACGTCTGCGGCCGGCGCGTCGCCAGAGAGCCGCCGCGGCGCAGCCGAACGCGATCGCGATCACTGGGAACGCGGCGGCGCCGATGTAAGCGCCGTGCCCCGTGCTTCGCACCCCCTGGAGGAAGCGGGTGACGACCAGCAGGCGCGCCGTGCAGAAGACGAAGAAGGCGCTGACGCACCCGAAAGCGACAGAGATGACGCGCATGGGAACCACCTTCGCGCCTGGCATCGGCGCGTCTCAGCGTTTCGGCGCGAGGCGGGCGCCGACGTACGCCGCAGGCACGAGCACGGCCAGGCTCGCAATCCAGAACCACATGGGCGGAGGAAGCATCAGGTTGTTCGCGACGCCGGCCAGCACGAGGAGCGCGCCAAGGACCAGGCCGTGCACCACGCTCGCCCGCGGGGCGAGCCGGGCGGCGACCCACCCGCCGACGACGCCGCCCAGGATCCAGCCGACGATCACGACGAGAAGCGATCCGAGAGGCGCGGCGGCGAAGATCGCCCGGATCGTCTCCCGGTCCGTCACACCTTCCGCGGCTTTCGCGAGTCCCGGGTAGAACACGCGGCCGTTGATCATCTCGACGATCGTCATGACGATGCTCGCGGCGATGAATCCCGCGACGACGCTGGCGATGCTTCTGAACGCGCTGCGCATGGAACCTCCTGCGTGAGCGTGCGACCGGGGAGTGCTTCCGACTCAGTTCATCCGCAAGAATCTACACTCTTCACGGCCGCAAGTGCAGTCAGATGATCTTTATACCAGACATAATGTCCGCTAAACTTGACATTGTGCAAGCCATGCATTACATTGTGTTCGGGAGGCAGAACGAGTGGCCACCGAACAACTTGGCAATCGTCTCAGGGTCGCGCGCGCCGAGCGTCGCCTGTCACAGGCGGAGCTGGCCGACCTCGTGCGCGTCACGCGCCAGACCATCAGCGCAATCGAAACGGGGCTCTATTGCCCTTCCGCCCTGCTGGCGTTCCTGCTCGCGAGGGAACTCGGCAAACGAGTCGACGAGGTCTTCTTCATCGAAGGAGAGGTCAAGTGAGTCCAACCGCTTCCGGACGCAATACCGTGGACTGCGATGAGCGAACCGTCGCCGTCGAGAACGCCGGCTACAAGTGGGCCTGCACGTTCATGTCCTTCGGGCTGCTGCTCGTCGCCTGTTTCCGCAGCTTCGTCTACCACCAGAACACCTGGGACCTGCTGGCCCTGGTGATTCTCGGGGGTGGCGTCGGCACGACGTATCAGGCGACGCACAAGATCCTCGGGCGCCGCTGGCTGGTCGTCTTCGTGTCGGCCTTCGTGGTGGGCGCGGTCATCGCGGCGGTTATCGCGCTCGTTCGCCGGTAGCGTCCCTTCTTCGAGGCCGGGCGGCCGCGCCGCGTTGGGCGACAGCGCATTTCCCTCACCGGCGGCGCCGGCTCTCTTCGCAGAACTCGAGCAGCTCCACCGGCGCACCGTCGTCCACGATGAAGGCGACGCGGACGCCCGGCGACGGCTCGTTCGGCGCGATCAGGATCCGTTTCCCCTCAAGGGCTTCGTCCAGGTCCGGCACGACGAACGCGACGTGAGGCACGGTCCTCACGAGCGCCGGCACATGGCATTCCGGGTCGAAGCGCATCCATTCGATCCCGTAGGCGCTCGTGTCGAAACCATGCACACGAATCCCGAGATGCTCGATGTGCCGCTCATCGGGATGGCGGTCCGATCGAGGAATCCCGACATGGTGGAACTGCCACCCGTCCCTTGCAATGGCCGCAGGCGCGTCGGACGCTTGCCTTATCTGGCTCATTCGCCCGCCCTCTACCGTCCCGGCCGCCTGGCGGCCGCGGACTCATAATTTCGACGCAGGGGAGCGGATCGCCTCCGCGGAAGTTCTCGAACACCATGAAGAGCATCGGTGTTCCTCCGAGCCCAGGTGTGGGCGTCCCGGATGCCGCGCCGTCTCAACCGTCGCGGCGTCGCGGGCCGTTCGACTCGTCGCGCGATCCCCTGACCGGGAACCTGTAGAGAACGTTCTCTCCGCCGGCAATGAAGGCCGGCAGATACGACTGGTCGAGCGCGAAGCCGAAGTGGTGAGACTGCACGAGATGGTCGGCGGTGAGATCGACGCCCACGTCGAGCTGGCCCCGCGCGTCGATCGCCAGCTTCAGGCGGAGGTTCGGCTGGACTGCGTCGAACACGAATTCGCCGGCCATCTTCCGGTACAGCTCCCTGCACCCTTCGACCAGGTTCACGATCTCCCAGGCCTGGAGAATCGGTCCCTCGGCCTGAACGACGGCGTACGCAGCGTCCACTTGAATCAGCACGCTCAGCCCGTTGCCGTCCCAATCGTCCTCCGAGTCCGAGATCTTGCGCCCGCGGACCCAGATGGCCAGCGACCCGAGCTGCATGTCGGGCAGGCCGGACGGCTCGTGCAAACCCCAGTGCGGCGCCATGTCGACTCCCGATCTCCGTGTCTGAGTTTCGATCCCAACCGCCGTTCCGGACATGCGTCGAACGCATTCACCCGCGGCGGTTCATCATCGCGCCCTCCGGCGTGGGGCGCAAGCGTCGGTCGGGCCGCCCCAGCGATCAGAAGAGAAAAGGTACGAACAGCCGAGTGCGAGCCATGTAGACGCGATATGGCTCCCCGAACTGACGAAGCGTGGCCGCTTCTTCGGCCTTGGCCGTGGCGACGAGCGCCACAGTCGCGATGCCGACCAGCGCCGACGTCGATGGAGTCACGGACTTGAGGAACGTGCCCCACGCCAGGAAGAGAAGCGAGGCATAGAGAGGGTGACGGATGTAGCGGTAGGGACCAGTCGTGACGAGGTTGAGCGTCGTGAAGCCCGATGGGTCCCGACTGACAGGGCGGCCGAGACGACGCAGGGTCCGAGACGCCGAGGTGACCGTCAGCACCGAGATCAAGAGCAGCATCCAGGACGCCACCTGCCGCACCGCGAAGGGGTGGGCGAACCAGCTCGGGGCATTGAGCACGATCAGCGCCAGGGTCGATTCAGCCGCGAAGAAGCGATAGAAGCCGTACGACGAGGGCCTGAGCAGGCAACGCCTCGAGATCCAGAGTACCGGGATCGATCCGGCGGCGATGAGGACGGCTGAAAGTACGGGCGTCATGAACTCTCCCCCCTCGTGGCACAGTGCCCGCAGGTAATCCCTATCGCCTCCTTTCCCTGAACCCTCCTCGGCGGACAGCGCTCACCTGTCGACAATCCTCATTTGTCCGCACCTTCCGCGGGCAGCATCTCCTCCACCAGTTCTGCCGCGCACCGCACGAAGTCCACGCACTTCGTGCTGAACAGACCCGCCTCCCGCGCGGCCTGGGCTCCCTCGGGCGTGCTGACGTCGCAGCCAAGCAGCTCCCGGCACGTCAGGCTGCCCTGGCGCTCCCGGAAGGCTTTCGAAAAGGCGACGACGGCGTCGTATGCCGCCTGTCTGTCCTCGGCCACCTTGCAGTCGGGGCCGCACTTCGCGAGGCCGAAGACCATGAAGGCCCCGGTCACCGCTCCGCACGTCTCGGACATGCGCATGCCGGCCGCGAACCCCGCCGCGACACGGAGGGCCTGCGATTCGCTCAGTCCGTATCTCGGGCCGTATGCCGCGAGCACCGCCTGCGAGCATGCACAACCGCCCCGAAAGAGTTCCACCGCCTTCGACACGCCGTTCATCGCAATCTCCCCGCCCTGCGCTCGTCCGCATCGACGCCGTTGACTCACCCGTCCCGGAGGAGGCCGAAAGCCAAGAGCCCAGAGTCGAGATCCGGCGTGCGCGTGGCCTCGCGCTCAGGCATTCGGCGGACCCACCCGCAGGCTCCTGGCCCACAGCGTCAGCCATACGGCTGCGATCGCGATGGGCCAGAGGCCGAGCTTCAGCAGGACCAGTGCGTGGAACCACGTGGGGGCAAGGCTCTCCCAGGTTACGCCCGGGCCGCACAGCGAGAGGTACCACGCCGGTCTCACGTGCAAGGCCAGTAGGTAGCCCAACCACTGGACGATCACGAACGCGACGGCGATGAGGAGGGTCCACCACGCGGCGACCGCGGCGGCGTGGACCTTTGCGCGGAAGGCGTTGTCCATGGGAATACCTCCAGGTTTGGAGAAGTCCAACGAGAGACCGCGACTCCGAGTCTCGCCGAACCGCGGGCGCCTCGGCCACTGCTGGCCCATCATCGCGCCGGGGCTCGCCTCTGCTTGGTCCGGACTAGTCGAACGCCATCTCGATCAGGTCGTGAAACGGCGCAAAGGGCGGCTTCGGGAACTTCTCTTTGACGAGCGCCTTGCGAATGCAGGTGGCTACCGCCGTCTCGGCGCTCAGGGCCACGGTGGTCACCGTTCCGCTCTCCGCCACCACGAGGACGATCTTGAACGGCTCGGGTACGACCGGGCTCGCATTCACACACGTCCCCACTTCGTGCGCGTGCCGGCTGCCGAACTGCTTCCCGATGACTCGGTCAATGCCGCCCGCCGGTTTGCGTCACCGACCCTTTTCAGGTCCTCGTCTGCGCAAGCACCAATAGGCGAAACCCGTGCAAGAGACGAACCCCCAAGCGGCAGCCCACTGGATGCATCTCCGCCCGAATGCCTCATACAGAAAGCTGTTCGCGTTCCTGACTCCGTCAATCTGCTGCTGGAGGCCGGTCCGCCAGGAATCGATGCCGAGCCAGAGAAGCAGAATCCAGCCGGAGAGCAGGCACGCGGTCGCGACTCGAAGGACGATGGACCTCAGTCTCATTGCCAGAACCAACGTCCTTCACCGGTCGGTCCCGAAATGCCGGCCCGGACCGCGAGCGGGGGACTGACGAAGGGCCACGATTGCGCCGGCCGGCCGAATTGTCATCCCTCGGGGTGGCCCGGGGCAAGCGGTTTCGGTGCAGGAAGTTGCATTGTATCTGCGAGGTGGCAGCCCTACAGGGTCGCCCTACAAGACCGCCATGCCGCGTCGCAGGATCTGCCCGGAGCAAAGCCATGATGGCCCCGACGCGCAGACCAGCGAGGGGCGGCTTTGCGGAGCGGCAGATCCGAGACGCGGCGTTCGGCCGGCCAGGAGGCCGGCCCCACACACCGCAATCCTGAGGACTTGCCCCACAACACAGCAACCCTAAAGGGTCGCCCTACAAATGTGCCGGAGCCCTGAGCCTGGAGCCGAAAGCCGCCACGCGGCCCGGTTTGCTAACCTGGGGCCGCAATGTTCGTCTAATCCTCTAGATGGACGAGAACGACGCCCGCGACGTCGCCCAAGCGCAGGCGGGGGATGAGGCCTCATTCCGCCGCCTCGTCGACCGGCACAGCCGCGGTGTCTTCCAGCTCGCCTTCCGCCTGACCGGGAGCGAGCCCGACGCCGACGACGTCGTGCAGGAGGCGTTCCTGAAGGCCTACCGGGAGCTGAAACGGTTCGAGTCCCGGTCGAGCTTCAGGACGTGGGTCCATCGGATCACCGTCAACTGCGCCTACGACCTGCTGCGGCAGCGGCCGCGCCACCGGGGCGAGTCGCTCGACGTGGACCCGTCGGGCGGGCAGGGGGGCGGGATCGAGCCGGAGGCGGAGGCGACGGCGTGGCCCGACCGTCTCGCGTTCGGCGCCGAGATCCAGAGCCGCGTCAGGGCGGCGCTGGATCTGCTGACGCCGACCGAGCGGACCGCCTTCGTGCTCCGCCACTTCGAGGGGCGCTCGCTCGGCGAGATCGGCAAGGCGCTTGGCCTCAGGACGGGGGCGACCAAGCACAGCATCTTCAGGGCCGTGCAGAAGATGCGCCGGGCGCTCGCTCCCATCGTCGGCCAATCGGCTGAGAACACCGGAAGGGGACTGCGGCAGTTGCAGATGTAGCCATGAACCACCCGACCGAAGAGGAACTCGTCCTCTACCACTACGGCGACGCCGGCGACGGGACCGGCACGGCGGCCATCGATGAGCACCTGCGCGCCTGCCAGGCGTGCCAGGCCGGCCTCGACGAGGTGCGCCGGACGCTCGCGGCGGTGGACCAGTTGCCGGTGCCGGATCGAGGGGACCACTACGGCGCCGAGGTCTGGGCGCGCATCCAGCCCGGGTTCGCTCGGCACTCGCCCACGTGGCGCGAGCGGCTGTTCCCGACGCTCACGCCGCAGAGGCTGGCGTGGATCGGGGCCGCGGCGGCGCTGTTTTTCGCCGCGTTCGTCGCCGGCAGCCGTGTGCCGTGGCAGCGCTTCGGAGTCGCTCCCGCGCCGCCGGTGGCGCAGACGCCGGCCGCCGCCTCGCAGCCGACGGCGGCCGACCGCGAACGGGTGCAGGCGAACGTGCTGCTGATGGCGGTCGGCGATCACCTGGAACGCTCGCAGGTGACGCTCAGCGAGCTCGTCAACACGCCGGGAGGGCCCGAGGTGGACATCTCCGACGAACAGCAGCGCGCCCGGGATCTCGTGAGCGAGAACCGGCTCTACCGGCAGACGGCGCTGAGGACCGGCGAACCCGCGGTGGCCAGCGTGCTCGACGATCTCGAGCGGGTGCTGGTCGAGGTCGCCAACGGCCCATCGACGATGAACGAGGCCGAGTTCGACCAGGTGCGCAAGCGAATCGATCAGCAGGGAATCATTTTCAAGGTCCGCGTGTTCGGCGAGCGCGTGCGCGAGGCGGAAAGTCGCCCCATCGTCCGCGCCGGGATCCGCGGTTGAGGATTAAGGACGCTGCGGCGCAGGGCTGAAGCCCCGCGCTATCTGTTTTCAACGAAGGACAACACCATGAGGCGAATCACGTCGCTCGCCGTATCGTTCGGACTCTTCGCGGCGCTCGCCGGCGCCCAGGCCGTGCCGGCCACGCCCCCGGCCCCGCGCGTCGCTCCCGCGCTGCCGCCGACACCGCCGGCGCCGCCGGCTCTCTCGCAATTCACGCTCAAGCTCGATGAGCTGGGCCCGGCGCTCCGCGGCCTCGACCACCTGAAGGACCTCGACCTGACGGCGATGGCGCTCGACGGCAGGATGATGGACCTCGACGCCGCGCTCGCCGACGCGGGCGAGGATCTCCAGGACCCGAAGGCGGTTGTCGTCCGGGACGGACAGAAGGTCAGGATCATCTCGGGGGACAGCGACTACGTCCGCGGAACGACGTTCCTCGACTCGGGCCGCTACGACCGCGCCATCGAGGCGTTCGACAAGGTCATCGCGGCGAACGGACAGAAGACCGACGGCGCGATGTACTGGAAGGCGTACTCGCTCAACAGGCTCGGCAAGCGCACCGAGGCGATGGCGGTCATCACCGACCTGGTGAAGAAGTTCCCGTCGAGCCGGTGGTCGGGCGACGCGAAGGCGCTGCTCATCGACGTGCAGCGCGCCACCGGGCAGCCGGTGTCGCCGGAGCAGACCTCGGACGAGGAGCTGAAGCTGATCGCGCTCAATGGCCTCGTTACGAGCGACCCGGACCGCGGGATCCCGATGGTCGAGCAGATCCTCAACGGGTCGGCGTCGCCGAGGATGAAGGAGCGCGCCCTGTTCGTGCTGGCGCAGAGCGCCTCGCCCCGCGCCAAGGCCCTGCTTGCCGACTTCGCGAGGGGCAAGGGGAACCCCGACCTGCAGCTCAAGGCGCTCGACTACCTGGGCGCGTTCAAGGGCGGGCCGGACGTCAAGCTGCTGCTCGACGTCTACAAGTCGACGACGGACGTGGACGTGAAGAAGCGCGTCATCCGGAGCCTGGGCATGGCGGGGCGGCGCAGTATCGGGTTCGGCTTCGGAATCGGGGGCAACGGCCTCTTCGAATACACCGGGCAGAACCTCCAGCTCTCCGGTCAGGCGATGGACGAGGCGCGCGCGGCGCTGGAGCGGGCGAAGGCAGATCTCGAGCGGAACATGGCGCAGGAGCAGGCGGCCCGCGTGCGCGTGGAGATCGACAAGGCGATGACCGAGTTCGGCCAGCAGTCCGCCACGAGCGCCGAGCGCGAGAAGGAGCGAGAGGCGAGGGCGAAAGAAGCCGGCGACGCGTTGTGGCAGCTCTACCAGGCGGAGCCCTCGGTCGACCTCAAGCGCGAGATTCTGCGCAACCTGCGGTTCGCCACCCAGTCGGACCACCTGCTGCAGATCGCAAAGACCGAGACCAACCCGCTGCTGCGGCAGTCGGCGGTCCAGGGACTCATCGTCGATCGGACGCCGCAGTCGGCCGAGATGATGCTGGGTCTCTACAAGACGGAGAAGGATCCGGCGGTCAGGCGCCAGATCGTCGACAGCGTGTCGTCGATGCACGGAAGCGCGGCCACGCTGGTCCAGATGGCCCGACAGGAAACCGATCCGGCACTCCGCAAGCACATCGTCGAACGCCTCTCGACCATGAAGGACAAGGAGGCGGTGGACTACATGATGGAGATTCTGAAGAAGTGAGTATCTTGCGATCGTGCGATCGTGCGATCTTGCGATCTTGCGAAGTACGCAAGGTCGCAGGATCGCACCGTGGCCGGATCGCCGGTTCAGCCGATCGCCAGATCGCCAGATCGCTAGATCGCCTGATGTCCCTGTCCCCTACTTCTTCCCCTTCTCTACCTCTCGCCAGACGCGCAAGAGATTTCCCCCCCAGATCTTGACGATCTGGTCCTCGCTATAGCCCCGCTTCACGAGCTCGAGGGTGACGTTCGGCGCCTCGGAGTGGTCGTTGAAACCCGGGATGCCGCCGCCGCCGTCGAAGTCGGTGCCGATGCCGACGTGGTCGACGCCCGCCACCTTCACGGCATGGTCGATGTGATCGACGTAGTCCTTGAGCGTCGCGCCCGGGTACTTCGCGTCGATGGCCTTCATCCGATCTTCGTAAGTGGCATACAGCTTCTCCTGAGCCGCCCGCTGCTCGGGGGTCGTCGTGGGCTGCGCACCGACCTGGGCCGCGCGCCCTCCCTGCCCGCGCCCGCCGCTGCGTCGGCCGCCGAAGCTCAGCTCGTCGCGCAGCGCCTGGACGGCCTTCGCCCGTTCCGGCGACGGCGCCTTCAGGTACTCGTTCAGCGCCACGATCTGGATGACGCCGCCGTTCTTCGCGAGCGCCGTGAGCTGCCCGTCGGTCAGGTTGCGATCGCTCGGCGCAAGGGCCGCGCATCCGGAGTGCGACTCGATGACCGGCACCTTCGTGATGGCGATCGTGTCCCAGAACGTCTTGGCCGAGGCGTGTGAGAGGTCCACCATCATCCCGAGACGGTTCATCTCGGCCACGACCCTCCGTCCCTGCTCGGAAAGGCCGTTGTGCAGCGGCTCCTTCGGCCCCGAGGAGTCGGCCAGCTGGTTGTGCGCCGTGTGCACGAGCGTCATGTACCGGGCGCCGCGCGTGTAGAACTCCGTGAGCGTCGCGAGATCGTCCCCCGCCGGGTAGCCGTTCTCGACGCCGACGAGGATCACGCGCTTGCCGGTCTTCGCGATCCGCTCGACGTCGGCCGGCGTCCGCGCCAGCTCGCACAGCTCCGGGTGCATCTTCGTCAGCCGGTCGATCGCGTCGAACTTCGCCATGGCCTCTTCGTGCGAGGCCTTGAAGCCGGCCGGCGTCAGCTCGGGGTGCTGGCTGACGAAGACCGCGAGGAAGACGCCGTCGAGGCCGCCCGCCTTCATCTTGACGAGGTCGCATTTCAGGTTGGTCAGGGTGCCGGGGTCGAGCGCGGGTGTCGCGTAGTTCGCGCCGGGGATATCCACGTGCGTGTCGATGGTCAGCGCCCGGGCGTGGATCGCCTTCGCCCTGGCCAGCAGCACCGCGTTCGGGTCCTCCTGCCGCGCGCCGAGACCGACCACCGCGACTGCCGATAGAACCAGGATGGACGCAAGAACCGAATGATTCACGTGCATGTTCCTTCCAGGAAATTGTGACACTTACGCGAGGCAGCAGCCCGCGAGCAGCCGGACCGCGTCGCGGCAATCGTCTTCGCTGATCCCGTAATGCGTCACCATCCGCAGGCGACCCGCGCCGAAGTCCGACAGCAGCACGCCCGCCTCGGCGGCCGCGGCCTGGAACCTCTCGGCCTCGGAGGCCGCCGCCAGGCTGAAGATGACGATGTTGGTCTGGACCTTCGCCACGTCGATCGTGACGCCCGGCAGGCGCGACACGCCCTCGGCGAGGGTCCGCGCGGTCCGGTGATCCTCCGCCAGGCGGTCCACCATCTGGGTGAGCGCCACGATCCCCGGCGCCGCGATCACGCCGGCCTGCCGCATCCCGCCGCCGAGGATCTTGCGCATGCGGCGCGCGCGGTCGATGAAGGCCGCCGAGCCGCAGATCATCGAGCCGACGGGCGCCGAGAGTCCCTTGGACAGGCAGAGCTGCACCGAGGTGACATGCCGGGTCCAGTCGGTGACGGGTCGGCCCGACGCGACGGCCGCGTTGAACAGCCGTGCGCCATCGAGGTGGATGGGCAGGCCGTGCCGGCGCGCGAGGGCCGCGACGTCCGCGAAGTAGGACGGCGCGAGGACCGATCCGCCGCACCGGTTGTGCGTGTTCTCGAGGCAGATCACGCCCGGCGGCGCCCAGTGGTAGAAGTGGTAGTGGTGCGACGGGAGGTGGATCGCCGCCTCGATCGCGTCGAGCGGCAGCGTGCCGTCGGCGTTTGTCGGCACCGTGTGCAGCACCATGCCGCCGACAGCCGACGCCGAGCCGTTCTCGTAGTGGAAGATGTGCGACTCGTCGCCGAGGATCACTTCCTGGCCGCGCTGGCAGTGCGCCAGCAGCGACGCCAGGTTCCCCATCGTCCCGCTGGTGACGAAGAGGCCGGCCTCCATGCCGGTCATCCGCGCCGCCAGCGCTTCGAGTTCGTTGACGGTCGGATCGTCCCCGAACACGTCGTCGCCAACCTCCGCCGTCGCCATCGCCTGCCGCATGGTTGGCGTCGGCAGCGTCACCGTATCGCTTCGCAGATCTATGGCCATTGGTATGTTTCCGCCTTACGGCTTACGCCTTACGCCCTATGGCTCGCGGCTGTCCGCGTGAGTCGGCCTTGAGCCGTGAGCCGTGAGCCTTGAGCCTGCAGGTTACTTCGCGTCCTTGACCCACCTGTCCATCCACCCAATGAACTCGTGATACCACAGCGCCGAGTTCGCGGGCTTGTTGATCCAGTGCCCCTCGTCCGGGAACTCGATCATCTTCGACGGCACGCCGAGCCGCTGGAGCGTCGTGAACAGCTGCAGCCCCTCGCCGACCGGCACGCGGAAGTCCAGCTCGCCGTGCATGACGAGCGTCGGCGTCTTGAAGTTCTGCGCGTACATGTGCGGCGAGAACTTCGCGTACATCTCCCGGTTGGTCCACGGCGTCCCCTTGAGGTCCCACTCCGGGAACCACAGCTCCTCGGTCGCGCCGTACATGCTCGTCAGGTTGTAGACGCCGGAGTGGGTGACGATCGCCCGGAAGCGGGTCGTGTGGCCGAGGAACCAGTCCATCATGTAGCCGCCGAACGACCCGCCCGCCGCGCCGGCGCGTCCCTTCTCGACGTAGGGCAGCGACTCCGCGAAATCGGCGCCCTTCATCAGATCCTCGAAGACCTGGCCGCCCCAGTCGCCGCTGATCTCGTCGGTGAAGGCCTGGCCGAAGCCGGTCGACCCGTGCGGGTTCGGCATGACGACGACGTAGCCGGCCGAGGCGAAGACCTGGGCATTCCAGCGGAACGTCCAGCCGTCTTCCCACGAATTCTGCGGGCCGCCGTGCACCAGGTACAGCAGCGGGTACTTCCGGCCTTCCTGGAAGTCCGGCGGCTTGACGATCCACATCTGGACCTTCGCTCCGCCGGCGCCGTCGTACCTCACGCTCTCGGCCGCGCGAAGCCTGAACGCAGCGAGGCCGGGGTTGGTGTCTGTGAGGCGCTTCACGCCCTTCTGCGTCTGAGCGTCGGGGCCGTTCAGCGGGGCCATGAANNCCCGACATGAGGATCGGCGCCGGGTCGCCTCCGCCGAGCTTCAGGCGGAAGATGTCAACCCGCCCCTCATTCTCGGCCGTCAGGTAGAGCGCCTTCGAGTCGGGCGCCCACACGTAGCCGTCGGCCGACCGGTCCCACGACGGCGTCAACGACCGCGCCGTCCCAGCCTGGCGGTCGTAGAGCATCAGCTGCCAGCGGTCCGCTTCGAATCCCGGTCGCGACTGCGCGCGGTAGGCGATGTAGCGGCCGTCGGGAGAGTAGGCCGGACCATTGTCGGCAGCCGGGTTGGTCGTGATCTTGCGCGGTTCCGCCGAGGGACTGGCCAGGTCGACGACGAACAGGTCGCTGTTCGTGCTCGTCGCCTCGACCGGGTCGGTCTTGCGCGCGAAGGCCAGCTCCTTCCCGTCGGGTGAGAAGGCGTAGTCGTCCGGGCCGCCCAGCGAGAACGGCGGCACGTCGGCCTCACCCGGCGTCAGGTCGCGCGGTTCCCTCGAACCATCCACCGGCGCGATGAACAGGTGGCTGTATCGCCCGTCCTTCCACGCCACCCAGTGACGGAATATCAGGTGGTCGAAGACGTGGGCCTTGCTCTTCCTGGAGTCGAACTCTTGGAGCGCCTTCTCGTCACAGGCGACGGTCGTGCACGGGGGAAACACGTCGGAGGTGAAGGCGATCGACTTGCCGTCGGGCG
>PMKG01000473.1 GCA_003157675.1 Acidobacteriota bacterium | reverse complement strand
CTAACCCGGCGGCCAGCAGCCAGCGAGCCAGCGCGGATGAAGGCGAACCGATCCGGGCGGGGATTGTCGGGAGTGCGGCAGGCGGTGGAGGGCTCGCAGGCGCCGTCCGGCCCGGCTCGAATCGCCGGCGCGATCTGGTCATGACCCGAGAATTCTATCCGAGGCACCACATGTTATGCTCGGCCGACATGTCCTCGAAGCACTGGATCAGGTGGCTCGCGCTCGTCAGCGGGCTGGCGTTCGTCGTGCGCATCGTCCACGTCTTCGAGTTCGCTTCGACGCCGCTCGCGACGGTCCTCATCGGCGACGCCCGGCAATACGACGCCTGGGCGCAACGCCTTGCCGCCGGCGACTGGCTCGGAAGCGGCGTCTTCTATCAGGCGCCGCTCTACCCGTACCTGCTCGGTATCGTGTATGCCGTCGTCGGCCACTCGCTCCTGACCGTTCGTCTGATCCAGGCGGCGCTCGGCGCCTCGGCTTGCGCGCTCCTCGTGGTGGCCGGCCGGCGCTTCGTCGGCCCGCGCGCGGGTCTCATCGCCGGGGCCATGCTGGCCGTCTACCCACCGGCCATCTTCTTCGACGGCCTGCTCCAGAAATCGTCGCTCGACCTGTTCCTGGTCGTGCTGCTGCTCGTCCTGCTCGGCNNATCGTGCGATCGTGCGATCGTGCGATCGTGCGAACTGGAGAACCCCCGAGCTTCTGACGACGAGGCCGTCAGGTCGTCAGATCGCAAGATCGCCAGATCGCAAGATGGCCAGATGACCGCCGTCTGGCCCTGGCTGGCCGGCGCGGGCCTCGCGCTCGGCGCGTTCATGCTCAATCGCGAGAACGCGCGCGTCCTCTATCCGGTTGTTCTCGTCTGGCTGTGGTTCTTCTTCCGCGCGACCCCGGCCCGCGCGCGCCTGGCGTGGGCGGCGGTCTTCACGCTGGGCGTCGCGGTGGCGGTGCTCCCGGTCGGCCTGCGCAACGCCGCGGTCGGCGGGGAGTTCCTGATCTCGACGTCGCAAGCCGGACCGAACTTCTACATCGGAAATCACACCGGCACCATCGGTTCCTACGTGCCGCTCGTGGCAGGCCACGGCAATGCCGAATTCGAGCGCGACGACGCGACGAAGCTGGCGGAAGGGGCGGCGGGCCGGCGCCTGTCGCCGGGCGAGGTGTCGGACTACTGGATGGCGCGCGCGACCTGCGACATCAGGCAGGCGCCCGGCCAGTGGCTGGCGCTTCTCGGTCGCAAGATCCTGCTGACCTTCAACGCTGCCGAAGTCGTGGACACCGAGTCGATCGAGGTCTACCGGCGGTATTCCTTCGTACTGGGCACCCGCGTCACCTTCGGCATGATCCTCACGCTGGCAGCCTTCGGCGCCTGGGTGACGCGCCGCGAGTGGAAGCGGCTCGCGCTGCTCTACGCCGTTGCGGGTGCCCTTGCCCTGTCGGTGGCGCTCTTCTACGTCGTGGCGCGTTACCGGTATCCGATGGTGCCGGTAGTCTTGCTGCTCTCGGGCGCGGCGGTGGCCGCGGCGCCGGCGGCCTTCCGCTCTCGTCGCGAATGGGTGCCGGGACTCGTGATCGCCGCGGTGGTCGCCATCCTCGCCTACCTGCCGATCGTCCCAACCGCGGACGAGACCGACCTCAACATGGGCACCGCGCTCGTCAGCCTGGGGCGCGCGCCGGAGGCCGTGTCGTGGCTGGAACGAGCCGCCGCGGCCGCGCCGGATTACGCGGCGCCGCGTTTCAATCTCGGCGTGGCCTTCGATCGCATGGGCGAGCGGCAAAAGTCACTGGACGAGTTCGCCACGGCCGTGCGGCTCTCGCCGAACGACTCCGATGCGCAGAGCGCACTGGCGCTGGCGAGGCAGGAGACAGGAGACCAGGCGGGCGCGCTGGCAGCCTTCCGCGAGGCCGCGCGCCTCCAGCCCGGGGACGCGAGGCTGCAGTACAATCTCGCGAACGCGCTCCAGGCGGCGGGCGACACCGCGGACGCCATCCCCCGCTACGAGATGGCATTACGACTGAACGCGGACTACGCCGAGGCGCACAGCAACCTGGCGCTGGCGATGCGGGACGCCGGAAACCTGCCCGGGGCGGTCGAGCACCTGCAGGCCGCCGCCCGGCTTCAGCCCGCAAACGCCGCGATCGCCCTGAACCTGGCGGCGATGCTGGCCGACGCCGGGCGCTGCCAGGAGGCGTCGAGCGTGGTCGAGAGAGCGCGCGCCCTCGTCGCCGTCGATCCCGCCCGCGCCGAGGCGGCGGTCGCGATCGAGGCGTCGATCCAGACGTGCCGCTCCAGGAGCGGGCGCTAGCGCGTCGGCGCCAGCCTCAACTCGAATTCCTTCGGCGGCGTCGCGCCGAGGAGGTGCTCCACGAAGTAGTCCCACCGGCGGCGGACCATGTAGGGCTCGCCGAGGCCGTGGCCGCGGTTGGGGAACAGGATGAGGTCGAAGTCCTTGTTCGCCTTGATGAGCGCGTCCACGACGAGCAGCGTGTTGTAGGGCGGCACGTTGTCGTCCATCGTCCCGTGCGCGAGGAGCAGCTTGCCTTTCAGGTTCTTCGCGTGGTTCTCGTTCGCCTGGTCGTCGTAGTTCGACGTGCCGTCGGGCTTTCTCTCGAGCAGCCCCTGCCACTTCTCGCCCCAGTCGTCCTCGTACTCCCGGTTGTCGTGGTTACCCGATGCCGACACGCCGACCTTGAAGAAATCCGGGTAGCGGAACATCGCGTCGGCCGTCGCGAACCCGCCGCCCGAGCCGCCATAGATGCCCACGCGGTCGATGTCGATCCACGGGTAGCGCTGGGCGAGCTGTTTGAGGCCGGCGACCTGGTCGGGCAGCGTGTTGTCGCCCATGTCGGCGTAGTAAGCGTCGTGGAACGACTTCGACCGCCACGGCGTTCCCATCCCGTCGATCTGCACCACGATGAAGCCCAGCTCGGCGAGCGCCTGGGTGTCGCCGCGCGAGGGCGCGAAGCTGCGGCTGCCGACGCTGCCCGTCTGCGGACCCGGGTAGATGTTGTCGATGATGGGGCATTTTCGCGATGGGTCGAACCCGGTCGGCCGGAACATCAGGCCGTACAAGTCGGTGACGCCGTCGCGCGCCTTCACGGTGAAGGGAATCGGCGGCTTCCAGCCGGCAGCGACGAGCCTCGAGACGTCGGCTGCCTCGAGCGCCAGCACCTCTCGGCCGTTGGCCTCGCGGAGCACGCTCGTCGGCTTCTCGTCGGGCCGCGAGCAGGTGTCGACCAGGACGCGGCCGGTCGGCGAGAACGACACGTCGTGGTCACCGTCGGCCGGCGTGAGCAGCGAGAGATTCTTCCCGTCGAAGCCGACGCGGTAGGCGTGGCGGTAGTACGGATCGCGCCCCTTCTCGCGGCCGACGCCGACGAAGTACACCTGCCGGCTCTTCTCGTCGACGCGCAGGACCTCGGTGACGTTGCCCTCGCCCGAGGTGATCCGGTTCTTCAGCGCGCCGGTCTGGAGGTCGTAGAGGTAGAGGTGCCCCCAGTTGTCGCGCTCGGAGAACCAGATGAACTCGTTCGACGCGGGCAGGAACCGCCAGTTCGCCGAGCCCATCCCGGACTCGAAGTAGGTGGCGGCCTTCTCCTCGAACACGTCCCGCACGCCGCCCGAGTCGGCGTCGGCCACGCGCAGACGCTCGACCTTCTGGTCGCGGGACGTCGACACGAAAGCCAGCGTCTTTGAGTCCGCGCTCCACTGCGCATCGTCCAGCGTGCCGTCAGAGGCCTTGATGTCGTCGGCGACCGTGCCGCGGTGCTGGTCCGGCGCCATCTTCAGGCGCACGACGCGCGGGCCGTCGACATCGATGATCACGCGCTGGATGGTGGTGACCGTCTCGTCGCCGGGCAACGGGTACTTCCAGGCCTTGAGTGTGGGGTGCCCCACCCTCGTGTCGACGAGGTACATCTCGCCGACGCCGCGCTGGTCCTGCTGAAAGGTGGCGATCTTCTTCGAGTCGGGCGACCAGAGCAGGACCGGACGGGTGCTGCTCGTCCATCCCGCGTTGTCGGTGGCGTAGCCGAAGTCGGGCGCGCCGTCGGTCGTGAGCTGCCGGTCGGCGCCCGTCGAGAGATCGTGAACCCACAGATTGTCGCGGCGGATGAAGGCCGCAAGCTTCCCGTCTGGCGAGACGGCCTCGTCGCGCGGGCCGGCCGCGCCCGCTTCCATCGAGCACGAAACGCCATTCACGCCGCAACTCCAGTCGCGCCCGTTGACGGTGAACGCGATCGCGCGCCCGCGTGCCGAGTACGCGAACCGCGTGAAGGGCAGGTGCGTCGCGTCGTACTGGCCGCCGGCGGCCGCCGACAGCGCCGCGGCCACCCTGGCATGGTCGAACGCCGGCGCCTTCGTGCCCTTCGCGCCATCGACGAGCACAAATTCCGCCGCGCCTCCCTCGCCGACGACGACCCGGTACCAGAAGCGATCGCCATCGCCCGGCAGCCAGGCCGGCCGCACGGCACCATGAAACACGAGCGGCGACGTGTAGCCGCCCAGGAATTTCTCCGCGTGGGTGTAGTCTTCGGCAGTCACGACGGACGCCGGCGGGGTCGGGCTCTGCGCCGAGACGCGCTCGCCGACGGGGCCGGTCAGGCAAAGGGCAAGGACGGCCAGAAGGAGCGACAGAACGCGGACACGAGCGCGCATTGAACCTCCAGCGCAAGCCATGGGGCGATCATACCGTCAGCGACCAGCAGTCCGCAGGCTTGCGACTTGCGACTTGCGGCGGTGTCACGCGGAAGGGGGCCGCAAGGCGAAAGCCGCGAGCCGCAAGCCGGTTACAGGTCGCGCTTCTCGAACCGCCAGTACGCGACCACGACCAGCATCGCCGCGGTCGCGACCAGCACGCCCAGGTCGCGGGCCGTCGAGGCGGCTCCGCTCGCGACCTCGAAGCCGGGGAAGTAATGGAAGGGCAGATATGGGCCGAGAGGCGCCGCCTTGCTCCAGGCGTCGGCGATGAAGTTCAGCAGGTAGAGGCTGACCACGATCACGGCCACGCCGCCGAACGCCGTGCCTCGCCGGCGAGCCAGGGCCGAGGCCGTGAGGCCCGCCGAGGCGAAGACCCAGGACAGCGCCACCAGGTGCGCGGCGAGGTCGAGCACCCGGGGGAAGCGCGGCCACGCGGAGCCCGCCGGCGCAAGCGCCACCAGCCCCGCGAAGGTCCCGCCCATCATCGCGCAACCGATGAGCGTGGTGACGCCGAACGAGACGACCAGGCTGCGCGTGACCACGTCGCGGCGCGGCACCGCGCGCGCGAGCTCCAGGTCGAACAGTTTCCACTCCACCTCGCCCGCCGGCTCGGTGGCCGCATAGGCGCCGAGCAGGGTCAGCGCGAGGATCACGACCGGGTGGAAGTAGCCGAATGTCGTGAGGCCGGCGAACGACGCGAGCATGAACACCGTCGGGCCGAACGCCTGCTGCACCCCGATCGGCATCATCGCCGACATCAGCGCGAACGAGCGCGCGGTCTGGAGCGTCGACGCGATCACGACGAGCATCACCTGGAAGGCCGTCAGGATCAGGGCGACCGGAAGGAACACCGCCCTCCCGCGGGCGAGCGACCGTCGGACGAGCGGGCGAAGCCGGGTCTCAATCATCACTTCTTCGCGTAGATCCGGAGCACGTAGTCTTCGAGCGACGCGCGCTCGACGTCGAGGTCGGCCACGGGCAGCCCTCGCAGGCTCTCCAGCAGCGGCCCCATCGACCCGCTCACCTCGAGCACCCACTCGGAGGCCGACGATGACACCGCGCGGACTCCCGCCGTCTCGGGCGGCGGGATGAGTTGTCCCTCCGCGAAGCGCACGGTCACGCGGCGCGGGAGCGCCTCGCGAATCCCCGACATCGACTCGACCGCGGCGAGACGCCCTTCGCGGACGACGGCCACCCGGTCGCAGGTGCTCTCCACTTCGGGCAGCACGTGCGACGAGAGGAACACCGTCGTCCGTCCGTCGCGCTTCAACTCGCCAATCGTCTCGGCAAACGCCTCGATCATCAGCGGGTCGAGGCCAGAGGTCGGCTCGTCGAGGATGGCGACTCTCGGCCGCGTCATCAGCGCCTGGACGATGCCGAACTTGCGACGCGTGCCGTGGGACAGGTCCCGCATCTTCTTCCTGAGGTCGGTCGCGCCCAGGGTGAACCGGTTCAGCAGGTGATCGACAACCCGGGGTTC
Organism: Acidobacteriota bacterium; assembly: GCA_003157675.1. Taxonomy (GTDB): domain Bacteria; phylum Acidobacteriota; class Vicinamibacteria; order Vicinamibacterales; family Fen-181; genus FEN-299. The sequence goes on along the minus strand of PMKG01000473.1, from coordinate 428 downwards.
CGGCCGCCCGGCGCCGAGCGAGGCGAGATATCCGAGGTAATCGGCGCCCGACAGCTCGGGATAGACGGGCATCTCGCCCGGAAGGTAGCCGATGAGTCGCCTGGCGTCGAGGCTCTGCCGGTGGCAGTCGAATCCGCCAATGGCGGCCGATCCGCGGGTCGGACGGATGAGGTCGAGCAGGAGCCGGATGGTGGTGGTCTTGCCCGAGCCGTTCGGCCCGAGGAACCCCAGCACCTCACCGTCCTGCACGTCGAGCGTCAGGCCGTCGAGCGCCCGAAGCCGGCCGTAGTCCTTCGTCAGGCCGTCGACGTGGATGGCAGGAGTCATCGCAGGGAACCATTGTGCCCCCAAAGCCGTCTTTATGGATAACGAAGGCAAGGCTAAAGCCTCGCCCTACCGAGGTTGCTGTAGGGCGACCCTTTAGGGTT
>PMKG01000415.1:1849-16507 GCA_003157675.1 Acidobacteriota bacterium | reverse complement strand
TGCTGTTCCTGCAGGTGCTGTACGGACAGGCGTTCTTCAGTGCGGCGGTTGTCCTGGCGGTGCCCTGGTTCCTGGTGGTGCTGGCGCTCATCAAGGGCTACTACGCAGCGTACGTGACGCGCAGCCCGAAGGCGAAGGCCTGGCTCGTCTCGCTCGGCGCGTTCGTCGTCCCGGCCTGCGTCGTCTTCGTTGCGTTCATCCAGGCAAACGTGATGGGCGCGATGCTGCACCCGGACCGGCTCGCGGCGTGTTTTGCCGCGCGAGCAAACGGCCTGCGCCTCGACCTCGGCGACCCGACGCTCGCCCCGCGCTTCCTGCACGTCGTCACGGGCGCGTGCGCCGTGGCTGGCGTGGCGCTGGCAATCGCCGGCTACGTCAGGCGGGCGGCCGACGAGGAGCGTTCGGCGTGGATGGTGCGGCAGGGCGCCGTCTGGTTCGTCGGCGCGACCGCGCTCAACCTCATGTTCGGCGTCTGGTGGCTGGCGGCCCTGCCGCTGTCGACGATGTTGCTGTTCCTGGGGCGGAGCGTTCCTGCCACGATGTGGATCGTCGTCGGGATCGTGGCGGCGCTCTCCGCGTTCGGCCACATGATCCCGGCCACCATGGTGAAGGACCCGCGGTCGTTGCTCTATGGTGGTGCGGGCAGCCTGGCGGTTACTCTGGCCTGCATGGTGATGGTGCGCGATATGGCCCGGCGGGCCGAGCTTGCGGCAGCCGGCCTGCGGCCCGCGACCTGGGTGGTGCCCCAGTGGGGCGCGATCCTGGTCTTCCTGTTCCTGTTGATCGCAGCGATCGCGCTCGTTGGCTGGATGGTTCGCGCGATCCTTGTCCCGCGCCAACCCTGAAGGGTCGGCCTACACACGGGCAGACTCTGCCCAGCGTCCACAGAACGAGCAGGGCTTCAGCCCTGCTTCGCACCGACCGTGTGTAGGCCGGCCCTTTAGGGCTGCCGATCAGAAGCTCGCGATCAGCTCCGGCAGCTCCCCGAGCGTCCTGATGCGGCGGCAGTTGAATCCGCCGTAGAGATCGGCCGTGTCGAGCAGCACCGCCTGGAGGCCGACGCCGCGGGCGCCCTCCACGTCGACGTAGTAGAGATCGCCGACGTGCAGCGTCTCCTCGCGGCGCGCGCCCGATCGCTCGAGCGCCAGCTCGAAGATCCGCGGGTCAGGCTTTTCCACGCCTTCCTCGGCCGAGTCGATCATCACGTCGAAGCGCCGCGCCAAGTCGAGTCTCGCGAACAGCACCTTGAGCTTGCCGTTGGCGTTCGAGACGACCACCAGCTTCAGCCCCATCGCGCGAAGCCGATCCAGCGCGTCGGGCACGCCGTCCGGCACCGTCTCCCACAGGTTGTGCTCGGCGTGGTAGAAGTGCAACTCCTCGAGCGCCGCGCCGGTGGCCGGCGACAGTGGTACGCCGCAGTGCTCGAGGACGAGGTTGAAGTATCCCCAGCCGCGCTGCTGGTCGCTCGCGGCCGAACCCAGGCCGAGATCGATGTCGCGCCGGGCGAGCGGGTCCGCCGCGCCGAGCGCGTCGGCGGTGACGAGCACGCCGTGGGCGGCGAGCGCCGCGCTCACGCGCCGCCAGTTGGGCGTGACCAGCACGCCCCCCGCATCGAGGAAGACCGTCGTCAGAGGCACATCACAGGATAACAAGGCTTGCACTCTCCGCTCACATGTCTCGACGACCGGCCTGAGCCGTGAGCCTTGAGCCCCGCGAGCCGAGTGGATCGACACCGGCGAGCGCGGCCTCAGGCGAACTCCGCGACCACCGGACCGTGGTCGCTCGTGCCGACCTCGCGATACGCCGGGCAGCGCGTGGCCTTCGCGGCGAGCGCGCGGCTCGCGAGGACGTAGTCGAGGCGCCAGCCGATGTTCCGCTGGCGCATGTTGCGCCATGGCGGCCACCAGGTGAACAGCTCCTCGTTGTCGGGGTCGAGCGCGCGGCCGACGTCCACCAGGCCGCGCGAGATGATGCGATTCAGGATCTCGCGCTCCTCGGGGAGCTGGCCGATCGTGTTCGGTTTGCGCTCCTTCGGGTGGACGTCCTGGTCGGTGCGCGCCACGTTCAGGTCGCCGCACAACACGATCTCCCGGCCCGACGCCTCGGCCTCTCGCGCGTAGTCGTCAACCGCCCCGAGAAAGCGCATCTTGGCCTGGAAGTCTTTTCCGCCGTTCGGCACGTAGAGCGACGCGACGGCGAGGTTGGGCAGCCTGGCCACCGCCACGCGAGTCTCAAAGTCGAACGGTGGGTGCGAAAAGTCGGGCCGCTCGGGGAACGTCGCTTTCCGCACGTGCAGGCCGACGCCGGAGTAGCCCTTGCCGCCGTGCCAGCAGCACCAGTAGCCGTCCATCTCCCACAGCGAGATCGGGATCTGGTCCTGCGCGGCCTTGATCTCCTGCAGGCAGACGACGTCGGGCTGCTCGCGGGCGAGCCATTCCTCGAACTGCGCCTGACGGGCGCGGATGCCGTTGACGTTCCAGGTGGCGATCTTCAAGGCGGTCATGAGTTCATAGTAGCCGGACCGGTCCCGGCGTGTAACCACTCCTCCGGGCCGCCGTCAGCGCAATGCCGCGAGCAGGCTCATGACGATGCCGGCGATCCCCACCACGCCCGATCCGAGCCAGACGAGACGGATGCGCGTCAGGGCCGCGACCGCCCCGAGCGCGATCGACACCTGGAACAGCGCCACGGCGTCGGCGTAGCCGTGGTGACGGTGCAGCAGCGCATCGGCCTCGCGCTCCTTCTCGTCGCGCTGCCGCTCCTTCTCCTCGGCGACCTTCTTGATTTCATCCTGCTCACGCGCGTAACGCGCCTGGGTCTCGGCGTAGGCTGCCGGCGGCTCCTTGCCAATCGCCAGCCACGAGGTGCGTGAGGCTTCCGCAACGGCCGACTTGATCCCCTTCGCCTGGTAGAAGGCCCACTGGTCGGACGCCTGGGCCTGGAGGCGCGTCGCTTCGGTCTTGAGAACGAGCGCCTCGTTGACGGTGGCGCCGGCCAGCAGCGACGCCACCGCTGCGCACGCAGCGAGCAGCGCCGTCGTCAGGGCGATCTGCTTGAGGAAGCGCCCGCCTTCGTGCTCGAGCTCCTCGTGGATCGCCTCGTGCAGCTTCTCGGTCGGAACTTCGATCTCTTCGGGCACGGTGAACTCCTTTCAGGCGCTCAGGCAGAACCCCTCCGCGTGCAGCCAGCACGCCGGCGACGCCTCGTGCGCGTCGCGGCGCAGCTTCTTCACGGGCGGGAACGGGCTGGCCTTCATGGCCTCGCCGATACGGCGGTTGAGCGTTTCGTCGCGGAGGCCCACGGCAGAGTAGATCGCCACAAAGCCGACGGCCCGCGCGCCGAGCGCGCCCGCCTCGCCGTCGTTCGTCAGAAGCAGAGCCGGGCCCTTGCCGATGGGCCCCATGGCCGGCATCGAGACGGTCAGCGGCACCAGCAACCGCCCGCCCTTCGTGAGCGCGTCCAGCCAGCACGGTTCCGGGTGAGTCACGCCGGCGTTGACCAGGATCGCGTCGAACGATCCCTCACCCGGGTCGACCCTGCCGTCGTCGTGACGCACGTCGACCTGCGTCCATGCCGCGAGCGCCGCCGTGGCCCGCTCGGCCAGCCCGTCATCCACCTCGACAGCCACGACGCGGCCCTGGGCGCCGACGATGTGCGCCATCAGCGCCGAGTAGTAGCCGACCCCGCATCCGACGTGCAGGACGCGGGCGCCCGGCGCGAGGTTCAGCATGTCGATCCACGAACACAGCAACCCGGGCTGCCCGTTGAACAACTGCCGGCCTGCGTCGATCGAGACCGAGATGTTGTGGTAGACGTGGCGCGGGTCGGCGTCGGGAGTGCTGCGCCACGCGTCGGGCATCCGCAAGCCCGCTTGGAAGTCGCCCTGGCTCGCCACCTTCCACGGGCCCGGCGCCAGGAACCGCTCCCGCGGCACGGTGGCCAGGGCCTCGACGAGCGCGGGCGTGCGCAGGCAGGCGATGGCCTCGATCTCTTCCGCGAAGAAGCGGCGCTGAAGCGCGAGAGTGTCGGTCACGGGAGCCTCCAATACTAAACGGGCTGATGGCTGACCGACGACGGCTGTGTCACGTGCGACACCGCCGCGAGGCGCGAGCCGCGAGCCGCCCGCCGGAATCATTCCCGTATCACAGCAGCGCCCGGCCAGTCGGGTCAAGGATAAGATCGGGTGATGCCAGCCGTCTGCCTGTCTTTGCACGCCGACTTCGTGTGCCGGCGATCCGGCCCGTGCTGCACGTCAGGCTGGCCGATTCATGTGGAGAGCGACCGATGGACGGCCTGGCGCGAAGCGCTCGCGGCGGGCCGGCTGTCGGTCCGGGCGGACAAACCCGGCGACGACATCCTGTTCGTCGTGCCGCCCGATCTTCCGCCGGGCGCGGGCGCAGTGCTGCGGACGCGCGCGTCCGGTGCCTGCGTCTTCTATCGCGAGAACGAGGGCCTGTGCGCGGTCCAGTGCGGCCTCGGTCATCCAGCGCTTCCCGCCGCCTGCCAGCACTTTCCGCGTCGCTGCCTGATCGAGGCCGACCGCGTCGCGGTGTCCCTCTCGCACTTCTGCCCCACCGTCGCGAGGCTGGCGTTTCGCACCCGTCTCGTGCCGGCAGCGGTGTTGGCGCCATCCGCGCTTGTCCGGCACATCGCGCTCGAGGGCCTCGACGCCCGAGAGGCGCTGCCGCCGCTGCTCAGACCGGGCGTGCTCGCCGACCGCGAGACCTACCGCGCCTGGGAGGCCGTGGCGCTGGACACGCTCGGCCTCGATATCGCGCCCGAGTCGGCGCTGGCACGACTCTCGGCGTTCACCGAGGAACTGAGGACGTGGAAGCCGGCGGATGGAAGCCTGCGAGAACGATTCGACGCACTGGTGGCAGCGCGCCCAGACTCTTCAGGGGGCGGAGCGGGCCCGCTCTGCCCCCTGGATGCGTACGATCTGGCTCGCGCATCGGTGCCGGCCGGCCTGGCCCCGAGTCGTCTGCCGGAGGGTCTCCGCGCTGCCGACGCAGAGCTTGTCGCGCCGGCCTGGCCCGCCTTCTCGCGCCCTCTCCGGCAGTTCCTGGCGGCGCACGCGTTCGGCAACTGGTGCGCGTACACCGGGCGGGGACTGCGCACGGTCGTGCGCTCGCTGGAGGTCGCGCTGGGAGTGGTGCGAGTCGAGGCCGCGCGGGCCTGTGCCGAAGCCCGCCGTCCGCTCGACGAAACGCTGCTCCTCGAGGCGTTCCGGGCGGCCGACCTGCTGCTGGTGCACCTCGCCGATCCGACGGTGCTGGCGGAGAAGATGAGTGAGGTTGAGGGGCCGTCAGCCGTCAGCCTTCAGCCTGTGGCTATTGAAACGCCTGGTCGTAGACCCGCTTGAACTCGATCGGGCTCGGGAGCTTGCCCCCCTCGATCCTCGTGACGATGACGAGCTGCAGTCCGTCGAACACCTTGGTGAACGTCTGCGTCACCTTCGCGCCGTTGCTGAGCTTCGTCGTCGTCACCAGCGCGCGGTCGTCCCACCTGCTCGTCCGTTCGACCGACCCGCCAGCCTGCTGCTCGACCGTCTTCGTGCCGTCTGGCTTGAGCGTCGTGACGCGCCCCTGATCGTCGGTGAGGATGACGCTCCCCTCGCGCTGGACGACGATGAAGAAGCGCGGCGCCTCGATCGCCCGATCCATCTCCTGGCGAACCGCGGGCGACTCCTCCTTCGCGCCGCCACGGCTTGACTCGCCGTACGTCCCTCGCCGTCCACCCGTGCCGCCGCCGCGACCGCCGCGGCCGCCGCCACCACCACCGCCACCCCTGTCCTCGTCGCCCCCGCCCTGCGGCGATAGTCGGGTCGGCGCCGGGTCGCTCGCCTGCACGTTCAGGTCCCACCGTCCCGCCAACTGCGGGGGTTGGAGCGGAGGAGGCGGCGCCTGCGCGCCGGCCCCAGCCTGCGGAACCTGGGCCAGTGCCATCGACGAGGCCATCAGCCACGCGAGCGCCGGCAGCGCGAGCGCGGGAAGACGACGGGCTGTTCGAAGATGCAGTCGGGTCATAGGCGGGTCAGGACTCCTCCTGACTGATTATGACGTGAACCGATGGGATACGGTCGGGGATCAGGGACGAGGAGCGAGGGACGGGTGCGGAGCAGGACCGTGCGTAGGGCGACCCTTTAGGGTTGCCGAGGGGCGAGGAGCGAGAGACGAGGGAAAGACAAGAACGCAGACGTCACGGGTACAAGAACGTCAGGTACGGGATGCCGATGACCGTCAGCACCGCGAGGAAGATGGCGCCGAACGTCAGGCCGAGCGCCCAGAACTCCTTCCGCGAGACGTACCCGCTGCCGTAGAAGACCGGCGCCGGGCCCGTGGCGTAGGGCGTGATGATCCCCATCAGTCCGAGCGAATAGCAGAGAAGCAGCGCCAGCGGTCGTGCGTGGACGCCGGGCACCGCCGCGCCCGCCGCCAGCACCACCGGCAGCATCGCCGTAACGTGCGCCGTGATGCTCGCGAACATGTAGTGCACGAGGAAGAACATCGCGAGCAGGCCGGCCATCACCACCGTCGGCGGGTAGCCGGTGAGCATCGCGGCCGACCCTTTCGCGAGCCACGCCACGAATCCGACCTTGTTGAGGCCGTCAGCCAGGCCGAAGAGCGTGGCCAGCAGCACCAGCACGTTCCACGCGTCCTTGTTGGCGACGATTTCCTGCCAGGTAACGATCCGGAGCAGCAGCATCAGCGAGATGACGAGCAGCGCGGCGGTGGCCGCCTCCATCACGCGGCCGCCGAAGATCCAGAGGCCGATGGCCACCAGCGCGAGCGCCGCCATCACCATCTCGTTGCGCGTCATCGGCCCCATCGTGTCGAGCTCCGCCGCGGCCCAGCGCGGCACCTCGGCGCTGCCGGTCACCTCCGGGGGATACACCTTGTAGATCAGCCACGGCAGCGCCGCGACGAGCAGCAGGCCGATCGGCAGGAACCCGATCACCCACTCTCCCATCGAGAACCGGTAGCCGATGGTCTTTTCGACCAGCCCGAGCGCCAGCAGGTTCGGCGCGAGGCTCGTCACGAACATCGAACTGGTCACCGCGGTGGCCGAAAAGCCGGTCCAGATGACGTAGGCGCCGATCCGGCGCGCGGTCGGTCCGGGCTGCGAATCATAGAGCGGCGGGATGTTGCGGATGACGGGGAAGATCGTGCCGGCGCTGCGCGCGGTGTTCGACGGCGTGAACGGCGCCAGCGCGAGGTCGGCGAACATCGTCGCGTAGCCGAGGCCGAGCGTATGGCCGCCCAGCCGCCGGACCAGCGTCAGCGCGATCCGCTTGCCGAGACCGGTCCGCTCGTAGCCGAGGGCGAACATGAAGGCCGCGAACACCAGCCACACGGTGCCGTTGGCAAACCCCGACAGCGCGAGCTTCAGCGACGTTTCGGGATCGGGAGCGGCCAGGCGGGACGCCGCGGCGAGGGCCATGCCGATGAAGCCGACGCCGGCCGCCGGCACCGGCTCCAGCACGAGGCCCGCAACCACGGCGACGAAGAGGGCGAAGTAACGCCAAGCGTCGGGCGCCAAGCCCGGCGGCACGGGAGCGAGCGCCACGCCGATGCCCGCCACCGCGGGCAGCGCCGCGCGCCACGCCATTCCCGAGCCGACCGGGCCTCTCGCCGTCACCATCGGCCGATATTATCGGCCCAGATGCACCCTCACGCCCACGAAGATCTCGCGCGTCGGGCCCGGCTGGTACGAGTTGCCGTCCGGGTCGGGCTCGGTGAACGCGATGTACTCGGTGCCGAGCAGGTTCCGCACCTGCAGGAACAGCTCCGTGCGATACGGCGCCTTGCCGAGCTTGTAGGACACGCGCGGGTTGACCAGCGCGTATCCGCCAACCGACGCGACGTTGGTCTGATCGACATACGAGCCGCTCTGCGCGGTGACGCTGAGACCGAACGACAGCCGCTTGTCGTAGACGTACTCCCCGTCGAAGGCGAACTGGTGCCGCGGCGAGTTGGGGATCACCTTGTTGGTGAAGTTGCCGAACAGGCTCCCGATCGTCGTGTAGAGGAAGTCGTTGAACGTGTAGGCCACCCGGAAGATCGCCTCCGGCACCGGCGAGTAAGTCGCCGAGGTCTCGAGGCCGTAGCGCCGGCTCTGGCCGAGGTTGCCGTAGAAGGTCTCGAGCGGCCGGCCGACCACCCGGTACCGCCCGAAATCGTTGTCCGTGTTCAGATAGAAGAGGGCGGCGTCGTAAGCCAGCCCGTGGAAGCCGCCGCGCACGCCGACCTCCTCGCCGTGCGAGGTGGCGGGCGTCAGGTTCTGGTTGAACCCGCCCTGCGCGTTGGGGTTCTGGGCCAGTTCCTCGGTCGTCGGCGGCAGGAACCCCTGCCCCCACGACACGTAGAGCCCGAGGTCGGGCAGCGGCGTGTAGGTGGCCCCGACCCGCGCCGTGACCTTCGAAAAGTTCGCGGATCCCGACATGTCGACGCCGTCGACCTTCAGGTTGTCGGTCAGATCGTTGACGATGCGATCGAACCGAAGGCCGAACATGCCGGAGATCTGCGGCGTGAACTCGAGGCGATCGATGAGGTAAGCGCCGGCGCCGGTCTGGGTGATCGACTGATCGGTCAGCCGGCTCGGCCCCTCGACGGCGTTGCCGAGATTCGCGGTCCGATACTCACCGATCGTCTGCCGGGCGATATCGACGCCGAGCGACAGGTGGTTGGTGTACGAATCCAGCTTCGAGTCCATCGTGTACTGGATCGTGCCCCCCGGCGAATCGTACGTCCGGTGCTGCACCGAATCCGGAACCGCCTCCCACCAGCCGGTGCGCCGGTAGTACACGGAGTAGGTCAGGGCGCTGTCGCTCGCGAGCTGGGTCGACCCGGACATGCCGACGGTCATCCGGTTGGTGCGCTGTCCCTCGTTGAAGGTGAGCGCGTCGGGGTTTGCCTGGCGCCGGTCCTCGGCGAGCCAGGTGAGGTTGAGCCCCTCGGCGTTGTCATTGTAATAGTGCGTGCCGGCCAGGATGAAGGTGAGCTTCGTCTTGTCGCTGGCCGTGTATTTCGCCTTGCCGTACAGGTTGTAGGCGTCGAACTTGGTGTGCACGCGGTAGCCGTCGCCGTTGGTGCTCGACGCGGTGAAGTGATAGTTCACGTCGCCGGAGGTGCCGCCGACCTCCGCGTACGGCTTGAAGAAGCTGTACTCGCCGGCCTCGAGCGAGGCCTGGCCCGTGAGCGGCGCGGCGCCGCCGTCGCGCGTCGTGATGTTGATGACGCCGCCGGACGATCCGCCGCCGTAGAGCGCCGAGGCCGATCCGCGCAGTACCTCGACGCGCTGGACCGACTCCCAGTCGACGTCGAACAGATCGGGCGCCAGCCCCGTGGGATCGTTGAGCGGCAGACCGTCGAGCAGCACCGTGATGCCGCGGACCCCGCGCTCGGTGAGCAGCCCCTGGCCGCGGATCGAGAGATGCACCCGCTCGCCGTCCGCCTGGTTGTCGACCTTCACGCCGGGCACCAGCATGAGCGCCTCTTCGGCGCCGACGGTCCTCGGCATCGACTTCAGCTCGTCCTGGGTCACGACGGAGGTCGCGGCCGGGTTGTCCTTGAGCGGGATCTCGATGCGCGGCGCGGTGACGGTGACGTCGATGGCCAGCGTGGGCGGCTTGGTCTCGCCCTGCTGCTCGGTGGTGCCGGCAGCGGCCTGACCGGTCGCGGGTTTCTGATCGGTGGCGCCCTGGGCGGGCGGCGTCTTCTGGTCCGAAGCCGCCGGTCCCTGGGACGCGCTGGTCGACGGGGGGGCGGCGGGAGTCGTGGTCTGAGCGGCAGCGACCGAGGCCGTCAACAGGCAGAAGCAGGCGGCGGCCAGCCAGCGTCCGACAGAGATCCGGCGTGTCGCGGAACTGAGCATAACTGAGTACCTCCGGGATGAAAGGACGAGAGGGGCGTTCAAATCGTGAATCGGGAGCGGTGACTACTACCAGCGCTCGTAGTTGGGGTGGAACGACAGGTCGGCTTACGCCTTACGCACTATGCCTCACGGCCGGATCGAGGCTCACGGCAGGAGTCGGACCAAACCCTCGGTGGCCAGGTGAACGCCAAGCCACACGCCTTCGGCGGCGACGGCGGCGGCCACGATCGTCATGCCGCACAGCGAGACCGACCAGGCGCGGCCAAGCCGCGGGGCCGGTTCCTCGCCGACCTCCGGCGCGAGCAGGCGGCTGATGCGCTCCCATATCGGCGCGCCGTCGTAAAACAGGCTGCCGGCCGCCAGCAAGCCCGGTGAGTGGGTCATCCGCGCCACCTTGAGGAGGGCTGACGCGAGCACCAGGCCCCGGCCCTCGCTGCCGCTCGCCGCGCGCGCGTCGGCCGCGAACTCCACCGCTTCCCGCCAGCGGCGTTCGATCTCCCGGCCTCCCGGCCACAGACCCAGCAGGTCGGGCGAACAGGCGACCAGCAGCCGCTTGAAGTTGTCGCGCGCCTGGTGGTGCGCCCGTTCGTGCGCCAGGCTGGCGTCGAGCTCGTCGTGGGTCAGCGCTTTCACCACCGACCGCGACACGAAGACGCGCGCCTTCCGCAGGCCGGCCATCGACACGATCGGGATCTCGTCGGGCAGGCAATAGATCGGCAGGCCGCCCGCGGCCATCGCCGGCGTCGAGCGCGCGCGGGCCAGCCAGCCGCGTTCGAGGCGGCGGGTGGCCAGGTAATCGCGGGCCGCGCGCCGCGCGGCCAGCGCCAGCGTCAGCGCGCCGAGCAGGCCGAGCGCGACGAGCGTGTAGCCCGCCGATTCGTTGGCGTTCTCGGGTTCGAACCGCCACTGCGCGGGTAGGAAGAGGGCAAAGATGAACAGCAGCGCCACCGCGCCCGGCACGAGCTTGAGGGCGAGCAGCGCGGCGGACGCCCGCGACGGCCGCAGCCGCAACGCGGCCCGCGCGAGCAGCGGGCCGACGGCCGCCGTCAGCGCCGACAGCGCGAGGTTGACGGCTCCGAACCAGGCCAGCGCGAGCAGGAGCAGGAACAGCAGTTCCCTCATGGCTCCTCCTCGCCGCCGCCCGAGCCCTCCCGTTTCACGTCCGCCCGGTTGAGCTCCCGCCGCTTCACCTTGACGAGCCGCTCGAGCTCGTCGAGCAGCGCCCGGTCCCGCTTCCCAACGGCCTCGACCAGGTTCGAGAGGAACGGCAGCGGCGCCGACCAGTCGTTCGACAGCAGGCCCGACACGACGTCGTTNNGTGGTGTAGGCCACCTTGGGGTCGAGCTGCGCGTGCACGTCGCGCACGGTCACCTCGTCGCGGCCCCACACGATCTCGATGACGCGGCGCTCGAGCGTGCCGAGGCGGGCGTGCAGCAACTCACGCGGCGGGCGGAAGCCCCAGAAGAGGAAGTGACCGTTGGCCATCGTCTAGCACGAGATCATAGCACCGCCCCGCTACTTGACGCTGACGCGGGGCGCGATCAGCCGGTCCAGGTGCGGCATCGGGCCCATCAGCGGGCGCGCGTACGCCTTGAACGACTCGTCGATGTCGCTCGTCCCCTTCAGGAACTGCGTCGGCATCGGCTTCGTGTCGGCCGCCACAGACTCGAGCGGGGTGAGGAAGTAGTCGACGGCGTAGTCGCCGGTCCGCCGGATGGCCACCGACCCGTTCTGCGTGCCGTGCACGGCGAACTGGACCCCCAGCTCGCCGACGTCGCGGGCCTCGCCCGCGTCGACGGATGAGACCACGCCGGGGAACGACCGCTGGAGGTAGCCGAAGGTGTCGCACCGGACGCGGGTGATCTTGAGCCGCGCCTTCACGGAGTCCGACAGCGCGTCGCCGAGCGTGCTGCGGCCAGACAGCTGCAGGTTGCCGAACTGGTCGCGCTCCTCGACTTGCTGCAGCTTGAGCAGCATCGGCACGCCGTCGTCGGCCACGACCCCCTCGCAGACGGCGGCGACACACCGCCCGTATTTGCGGTAGACGCGGTCGACGTCGTCGAGGAACCGGTCCATGCTGAACGGCGATTCGGGCACGTAGATGAGGTGCGGCCCGTCGGTGGGCCACCGCCTGGCAAAGACGGACGTGGCCGTCAGGAAGCCCGCGCTCCGGCCCATGACGACGCCGACAAAAACGCCGGGGATGGCGAAGTTGTCGAGGTCGAGGCCGGCGAAGGCGCTCACGACGAACTTGGCCGCGCTGCCGAACCCCGGCGTGTGGTCGGTCACCAGGATGTCGTTGTCGATCGTCTTCGGGACGTGGATGACGCGCAGGTCGTACCCCTTCTGCTCGGCGAAGGTCGAGACGATCCGGCTGGTCTCGGCCGAGTCGTTGCCGCCGATGTAGAAGAAGTACCGGACGTCGTGGCGCTGGAACACGTCGACCATCCGCTCGCAGTAGGCCGCGTCCGGCTTGTCGCGCGTCGAGCCGAGCGCCGAGGACGGCGTGGTGCCGACCATCTCGAGGTTGTGCGTGGTCGCCTGCGAGAGGTTGAGGAAGTCCTCGTTGACGATCCCGCGGACGCCGAACCGGGCGCCGTAGACATGGGTGATGCACGGGTACTTCCGGGCCTCGAGCACGACGCCGGCCAGGCTGTGGTTGATGACCGCCGTCGGGCCACCGCCCTGCGCCACCACCGCTTTTCCTTCGAGCCGCACCATGTCGCCCCCTTTACGCATCACAGACGCATCTTACTATCGTGCGATCGTGCGATCGTGCGATCTAGCGGCCTCCTGCGGGCGTGCCCCTCCGGCTTTCAGATCGCGAGATCGCCACATCGCCACATCGCAAGATGCCGCCGGTCCTATCCGCCCGTCTCGTCCGGCGATCCGACCGCCCTGATGGGCGTGGCCTCGGTCGCTAGCAGATCGAACACCACCACCTGGTTCTCGCCGGCCCTCAGCCACGGCGCCGGGCAATAAAGCCGGCGCTGCGGGCCGATGTCCCAGTATCGCCCCAGATTGTGCCCGTTCACGAACACGACGCCCTTGCGGTACCCGCTCATGTCGATGTAGGTGTCGGCCGGCTTCTCGACGCGGAACCTTCCGCGGAAGAACCTGCCGGGCCGCGCGTCGTCCACCGTCTCGTCGGCCAGCGAGGCCACCCACCGCTCGCCGAGCGGCAGGAGGAACACGTCCCAGTTCATCAGCGTCATGCCGCCGAGCGTGACGCGGTCGGTGATCCCCTTGCGGTCGATCAACGTCTGCCCGAAGTTGATGTGCCCCATCCCCTCGACCAGGATTTCGAGCACCGGCGCCGCGCCCGTCGTGCGCGGGAGGTCGAGCGAGCTCTCGCCCAGCCGCCGGTCGAGCGTGCCGACGAGCCGTCCGTCCACGAACACGAGCGCATAGTCGTGCAGGTCGGTCACCTGCAGCCGGCCGCTCTTGCGGCCGACCAGCGTCGTCCGGTAGAGCACCAGTCCCTGATTCTGGCCGTAGGCCTCGAACGGCCGCGGCTGAACCGCCTTCATCGGCGCCGGCAGGTGATGCCAGAGCGAGGCGGCCGCGCGCATCGGGATCTCGGGCACCTCCAGCGTCGGGATCGGGTCCGGGATCGCGGGCAGCGCCTCGGCTCCCGGCCGGGACGCGCCAATCATCTCACGGAGCGCCAGGTACTTGGGCGTCGGGCGTCCCTGCTCGGTGATCGGGGCGTCGTAGTCGTAGCTGGTGACGTCCGGCTCGTAGCCCTTGCCGCCAGAGTTCGCGCCGGCGGTGAAGCCGAAATTGGTGCCGCCGTGCACGACGTAGAGGTTGAACGACTTCCTCGCGCCAAGCAGGAAGCTCATCTCCTTGCGGAGGTCGTCGAGCGAGGGGCGCGCCCACTGCTCGCCCCAGTGCGTGAGCCAGCCCGGATAGGTCTCGGCCGAGAAGACCGGCACGCCCGGCACGATCTGGCGGGCGAGGTCCCAGTCCTTCTCGCTCGACCCCGAGTCGAGGCCGACCGCCGCGCCCGGCAGGTGGCCCGCTTCGAGCATGTAGGTCGTCGGGCCGTCGGCCGTGTAGAACGGGCCCTCGACGCCGGCATGCCTCCAGGCCGAGTGAAGGCGTTCGAGATACGGGCGGTCGTTCCCGTAGCTGCCGTACTCGTTCTCGATCTGGACCATCAGGATCGGCCCTCCGCGGGAAACGAGCAGCGGCCGGACGACGGCGGCGAGGTGGGCGATGTAGCGCTCGGCGGCGGCCATGTAGCGCGGGTCGAGGCACCGCACCTTCAGGTCCGGATAGTGAAGGAGGTACGACGGGATGCCGCCGAAGTCCCATTCCGCGCAGACGTAGGGACCCGGGCGGAGGATGACCCACATCCCCTCCTCCTGCGCGATGCGCACGAAGCGGGCGATGTCGCGGGAGGGCGAGGTGAAGTCGAAAACGCCTTCGGCCCTCTCGTGGTGATTCCAGAACACATAGGCGGCGATGGCGTTGCAGCCCAGCGCCTTGGCCATCCGGATGCGGTGGCGCCAGTACTCGGGCGGGATGCGCGCCGGGTGCATCTCGCCCGAGACGATCTGGAAGGGCTTCCCGTCGAGCAGGAAATCGGAGGGGCCGAGGGAGAAGGTGTGCCGGGTGGGTGGGCGCGATTGCGCGCCGGTCCACGGAGCCAGCAGCACAACAACGGCTAACGCGTAGAACAGATGTCGCATAGGCGCGTTGCCCGGCAGGCCTAAAGGCCCGCCCTACACACGGTCTTGCAGGTCCACCCGATCGTGTGTAGGCCGACCCCTTCCGTGA